>NZ_JBFODS010000034.1:0-218381 GCF_040908445.1 Aeromonas sp. R10-2
CATATACAGGACCTTAAGAAAACACTTCATTTGAAATTCCTTCTAAGGTCCTGTTCTGTATCGATTTTCGCTGCTTGGTTCGACGGGCATTTTTCGCCAAGTAAACGGCAGCCCATTCCAGACGCTCTCTTATTTCCACCAACACCCGATGAGCCACCGCTTCCAATAACGGGAACCACCAGGTTCCGCTATTTTTCGCCGCTTTCAGTGTGGATAAACCGTCCCCCATCAGCGTCTGAGCTACCCGTCTTTTCATCACCAGCGACAACAGGCTGGCCCACACCAGCCCCTCGGCAATGGCTTTCTGACCTGTCACAAAGCCCTTGAGCCGGTTGTGCGACTTCCACTCCTTAAACAGCAGCTCCACCTGCCAACGACAGCGGTACAGGCTCATCACCCGCTCTGCTGGCCATGCCTCTCGTGGCAGATTGGTCATCCAGATACAGAACCGTTTCTCCTCGGCAAACCAGCGTCGGATCAGCCGATACTCGAACTTGCCCGATTTCACCACCATATCCAGTACCTCTGCCCGACAGTGCCGCCGTCCAGCATCCTTGAGTGACAGGCCCGCCAGCTTCGGCACTTCCCGTTCGTCACCGCGCCATGCCCGGATAATCTTCGGGTTCAGGCTCTTACTACCCCTGACCAGATAGAAACCGCCCGCCTCGTTTAGTTTCGCAAAGTAGGCCATATCGATGTAACCCGCGTCCGCCAACAGCAGGCTGTTATTGAGCCGCTCGGGCTCAGGCAGGAACTGGCGCTCTGACGCCGTATCGGCAGAGACCTGCATGCAAACTGGACTTTGCTCCAATAGAGACATGAGCATATGACACTCGATTGCCGCCGGGCTAATGGTCTTGAACCTTCCCGGAAACACTTCGGCCAGGCTTTTGTGGACGGCAAAGGAAGTACCATCCTGCAACAACACCTGTTTGAATGCGCCAAGGGATGCAGTCTTCATCTGTTGGCCGATACGCAAGGCGATAGCCCGTTCAACCAGCGCCTTCATGAACAGGGCGAACGACGCTTTGCGCAACTGGTTGTGAAAGGGCTTGTAGGAAACCTGATGGGCATCAACCAGTTGCAAGGCATTGAAATGATGGTGCAATCCAGCGATACCATCGACCTGGTCGCAGCCAAGTGCCCGCAAGAGTGCAGTCACCAGCATGGCAGGCGTAATGGCTCGTTTGCGCAAGCAAAATTGGCAGTCACGGGCAATGCGGTCGAGTTCGGCAGGAGAGAGAAGTTGCTCAAGATAGTGGTTGGCATCGATAATGGTCATGGCTTCGTGCGTGGCGGTTTTGTTTGGCGATAAAATCAGATCACAATCGAAGCCATTTTTATATCTATTTCAATTGGTTGCTGCTAAAGATCCTGTACATGATTGTTCGATAAATGCCTGATGTGACCCCTTGCTTTCATCCCTATGCACCAGCATACCGATCAGCCACAACTTGTCTTCTATCGTCATACCATCGGCAAGCAGCACGTCGATGCTCAATGAATGCAGTGTATCGAGGGAGCTGGAGACAGGGGAGGTCTTGGCTTGTCCCTTGAATGGGGTAACGTCAACCATCATGGCATCTGGATTCAAGAGCACCTGCCTGCTCACTTCCGGGCAGGAGAGCATCAGGCTTCGCCTGTGCTGGGTACCAAATTGCCGCAACTGCCTGGGGTAGGTCTTACAAGTGTGACTCAGTGCCTCGGCCCCCATCTTCTTATGTACATTGCATAATCCGACACCGTCCAGAAAGGGGCAGGCGCCAGACTCGTCCATACGGATAGTCCCCCAGTGAGCGTCTGACTTTTTCACCTTCTCAATATGTTGTCTGGCAGTGCTTTGAATCAGCTGATCCGGGTGACTGACATAATGACGATAGGTCTTCTTGTCGATGGATATCGTCCATCCATGGCAGCAATTATCCTCACATTGATCGCCAATACAGTGAAAATCCGTGTAATACCTGGGGGTTACCAGGGTATGGGCCATGACGGTGTCCTCAAGAAAATAATCCGGATTCACCTACCCCTTTCAAGAACGTAGGTTTCATTAAGACGCAAAGTGCATGCCTACATAACAGGCAATCATCACCTAATGGGTATTAGGGAAGAGCTAACATCCTTATTGACTCCCCCCTTAGTTACTGGCTATCGTTGGAACTTTCCATTTGTTTCATTTCTACGAGATCACGTGTCTTCGGTGCAGGTATCAAGCTAATAAATCTGGCCAGACTTAGCAGTGTCATGAAGAGACCAACGGTCGCGTGAAAAAGCAGTACAGAGGCAGCCATAGTGCTTTTTGGCAATAAGTCGAAATCACCAAATGATGTCATCGTGATAAAACTGCTATAAATACCACCGAAGACAGTTCCCGTTCCCGGCTGCCATTTGTGATCAAAGTCAGCGGCCATCACCGTATAGGTGCACGCCAACCAAAGTATGATTTCGAAGTAATTGTGCAGTAGCAACAATACGATACGACGGTAACCCTCTAATCTGTATTCCCCCCCTGCTTTTACGACCCGATACTCATCGAACAACAAGACATTCGTCTGGTATACGACGATCTCAAAGGTTCGAAGAAAACCATAGCCCATAAAAAAATATCCCATCACAGGATAGGGTGAGTAAACAGCGACCACGACTGCCACCATGGAAAGGACAAGGTGACTCAGCACCCAGCAATCGACAAATCGAGCAGTGATGGCTGTAGGGAACAGTTTCCTTACCAGGGTAAATACTGAAACTTTTGCCAATACGCCAAAAATACTCGACCAGAACTCAACAATAAATGAAGGCATATAACGACCTAAACGCTTGCATACGGCTCATGTTCACTTTATGTCAGGAAAGCAAAGTGAACGCTCGACAATGTAAAAAGATAGATAATCCATCACTGCTGCTCGTGACGCCTATCACACCAAGCGACAAACAACCTTGGCTATCTAGATCTTACCTATTCCCATGATAGGTAGACTTTGCCTTGTTGGCCCTGCCGAGGGCCACTATCTGCATGGCAATCTCATTCTTAAACGTTTCAGCCAGACTTCTCAGCCTCTCTTCTTTTGCTAGTTGGTCTCTGACCAAGGTAGCCATTTCCGCTGACGCCATCTTCTGTTGCCGAGAAAAGTCCTTCAGTGCCGTGATGATCGCCAAACGCTCATCCATACAAGCTAGGGCCTTTTCATATTGATGGCTCGCCAATAGTCGCTGCAGTGTCGCGATATTATTGGTCAAGGCATCTTCATAATCGTTCAGCTCACTCACAACACACTCCCTGACGCTTGTCTTAGCTGAAATCCCTGCTGCTTATCCGCGTCGGTGATTTGATCCCAAGCCGATTTGATCGTCACCATCAGTGTCATGACCTCGTCGAGAGGCTGGATGTCAAGTCGCACGCTGGCGTCCCAGATGCGCTCATCCATGTAGGCATAGAGCGCAAACAGATCCTCTGCGATCTGCCCCTGCGTCATGTCCAGAGCATCCTGAAGGCCATGCACCAGTCCCTGAGCCTTGGAGATGGTTCTGGCCTTTGCCTCCATGTCCTTGCGCTCTATGGCTCCCTTCGCCTGTGCGAGGCACTCCAGAAGTCCTTGCATCATCAGCTGAATGACCCTATGGGGATCCGCAACCACCAGGTCCGCTTCGATACTGGTTGTCTTATATGCCTTCAGATTACGGTGGTACATAACATGGGTCCTCGAAATATCACTCTCAGTTATTGTTTATTTGCAATGCTGACAGCGCTGCCGCTGAGTTATTCATTTTCACGAGCAGGGCATCCAGGCTGCCGTATTGGGCGCGCAAGGCGGCTTCATATTTAACCAGCTGCTCATTGGTGGTGGCCTGTTTCTGACTCAGGCTGCGCAGATCTGAATTAAGGGTATCGGTCCGTTGCGCCAGCATGCCCCCTGACTTGGTGTACTCCTTCAGACCCTTAGTCAGGGTCGCCGCCAACCCCTCATCCCCGCCAAGCAGAGCCGCCACCTGATCGAAGTTCTTGTCGACCGCCTCGCCAAATTTCTCTTTATCGAGGGAGAGCTTGCCCTTGTTGTCCATCTTGACACCAAGCTCGAAGATGGTGGAATAGGTGGTGCTGGTGCCGCCCGGGTTGGTAATGACGTTGGTCATGAAGTTGCTGATGGCCCGGGTAACGGAATCTCCCGCCAGGGCCCCGCCATCATCCTGACGCACACCACCGACGATGCTGTTGCGCTTGCCCAAGCCGCTCAGTTTCTCCTGCAGCGCGTTGTAGCCATCGATAAACTTCTGCACCGTCTCTTCGATGGCGGTCTTGTCGGTGGTGATATCTACCTTGTTGGACTTGAGATCGCCATTGCTGTCGGTGTCGGAGACCCGCAGCACGGTCAGCTTCAGATCCTGGATGACGTCATCGAAGACATTGGTGTCACTCTTGAGCACATTGCCATCGACCAGGATCTTGGCGCTGGACGCCTGTTGCGTCTCTGCCATTTTGCCCGTGAACTTATCTTGCAGTTCGGTCGTGCTGCCCGAGATGACCAGATCCTTGCCATCTCCCGAGATCCCTGAATCGATGACAAGCTTCGCCTTGCCATCGGCGGTATTGACGATGTTGGCACTGAGCCCGAAGTTGTCGCCATCATTGTTGATGCGCTTGCGGATAGTTTGCAGGGTATCCCCCGCCTTGACATCGACCGTGAACTCTTTGTCCCCCGCCTTGAAGGTCAACTGGCCATCCTGGGTAACAAGCACCGCCGTCGAACTGTCAAAGATGCCCGCCTGGCGGCTGGTGGTTGCCAACTTGTTGACGGTGATATTGTACTGACCGTTGGAGGTGCCACTCTTGCTCTCCACTGCCAGCACAGGATCATCCTTGTTCTGGGTGATATTAATGGCTCGCTTGTTGAAAGCGCCGGGCTTGCTCAAGGTATCCAGGATATCGGTGAAGGCAGAGAGGGAGGACTTGAGCTGGCCTATGCCAGACAAGGTGATATTGGTGCTGTTCTGCTTGATGGTGATGGGCTGCTGCAACTGCGCCTTCCTGGCGGCCACGCTCGCCGAGATCACGCTCTCGAGATCGATGCCAGACCCCGCCCCGGCGGAGGTAATCGCCATAATATGCTCCTCTTATCTCGTTAAAAACCTATACCTGACCGTCGAACAGCAGCCCGGAGAGGCCGGAGCCATCGCCCTGATGCTGCCCCATCTCCTGTAGCCGCTTGTTCATCTGGAGGATCTCCTCGCTCGGGATCTGGCGGATCACCTGCTTGGTCTCGGCATCGATTACCTTGATCACCGGTCGATCAAACTCGGGCACCAGGCTGAAATGGATAGCCCACCCCTTCAGTTTGCCCAAGCTGGTCAATTTCTCTTGCAATTCTTGGGCCTGCTTTTCAGTTTCATCATTATTCTTGGATGATGACGCTGTGGCCTTCGAAGGCTCTTCCTTCGCAGTCTTGTTTGCCAGGTCGGCGCTTCCTTGCTCGACGGTTTGCTCCTCAGCAGAGGCCGATGGCGCAGAAACAGGCATGGCGGCCCGAGGGCCGCCATGGGAAGTGAGCGTCGAGGTAGAAGCCATGACGATGGGTTCATTGGCCATCTGCCGCTCCTTATTCAGAGGTTAACCTGGACCGTCTTAGCGACCCAGCAGCGACAGAGCCGACTGCGGACGCTGGTTCGCCTGGGCCAGGATGCTGGAGGCGGCCTGCTGCAGGATATTCTGCTTGGTCATATTGGCGGTCTCGGTGGCGAAGTCCGCGTCGCGGATGCGGGAACGGGCGGCGCTGACGTTTTCCGAGATATTGGCTTGGTTGCGAATAGTCGAATCCAACCGGTTTTGCACCGCACCCAGGTCTGCCCGGTAGCCATCCACGGTTTTAATGACGTCATCAATCTTACCAAGCGCTGTTTGAGCCCCATCTGCATCTTTTATGTCAAAAGTATCAATCTTCAAAGTAGCAGCACTCATGGCTTTGAGATCGATACTGATCACTTGGTTAGTATCCACTCCCACTTGGAATTTGTATTTTTTATCCGCAGCAAAGAGTTTCGTGCCTGCAAAGGTGGTATCGCTACCGATCCGGGTAATTTCTTCCCGCAGCGCAACCACCTCTTTTTGCAAGGCTGCACGATCGTCATCGCTGTTAGTATCATTCGCAGATTGCTGAGCCAGAGTACGCATACGTTGCAACATACTAGTCACCTCGTCCATAGCCCCTTCTGCGGTCTGAGCCATGGAAATACCGTCGTTGGCGTTGCGGTTGCCCTGATCCAGGCCGTTGATCTGGGAGGTCATCCGGCTGGAGATCTGCAGACCGGCCGCATCGTCCTTGGCGCTGTTGATACGCAGGCCTGAAGCAAGGCGGGTATAGGAGGTATCCAGCGACTTGCCGGAGTTCATCAAGTTGCGCTGGGCGTTGAGGGACGAGACGTTGGTGCTGATGTACATGGACATATTGAATTCTCCTGATGAGTCTAAAACTGCGGATCCCAGAGCACACGGCGATTGAGATCCTTCGTCAGTCCGCAGGGCCAATCCGCTGCCGGTGACTGAGGCAGATCTGATTCAACGTGGTGATGACCAGATCCGCAGCACTGCAAAAAGTTGGATTTCCTGACACCCTTCCATTTGCTTCCCCCTTAGTAACGGCACCACAGCCCGATGCTTTAGAACATTTTTCGCCTCAAAGAGGATAAATCTGTACTGAATCCCACCATGGCCGTATTGCGGCCTGATGCTGCCCACTTGCCTACCTCAACCCCTGACCCAGAAACCGGCGCTGGCTCTCACTTTTGCACTCCTCCATTGTTCATCCCCACGGCTTGCCCCTAAAATCGCCGCCCCATCATCTATTGGACGTGAGTTGTTCTCCATGCAGACTCTGGTTGAGCAGATTGTTTACATCAGCGACATGTTTGGTACTGCGGTATTTGCGTTTTCGGGGGTATTGGTGGCCGGGCGGCTCAGGATGGATGGTTTCGGTGTCATGGTGCTGGCCGCGGTCACCGCCATCGGCGGCGGCACCATCCGCGACATGATCCTGGGGGCGACCCCGGTGTTCTGGGTGCGCGACACCCTCTATATCTGGGTAGTGATCGCCACGGCGCTCATCGGCATGTGGATGGTCAAGTTGCCCCGCCGCATGCCCTGGTATGTGTTGCCAGTGGCCGATGCCTTCGGGCTGGCGCTCTTTACGGTGATCGGCGCCCAGAAGGCGCTCAATTTCGGCACCTCCGGGCTGATTGCCGTCCTCATGGGGACCATGACCGGGGTGGCGGGCGGTATGATCCGTGACGTACTGGCCCGGGAAGTGCCCATGGTGCTGCAAAAGGAGATCTACGCCACCGCCTGCATCCTGGGGGGCATCCTCTATACCTTGTCGCTGGAGGTCGGGGTAGACAGGGTCAGCGCCATGCTCATCAGCATGCTCGGGGTGTTTGGTCTGCGGGTAGCGGCTATCTACTGGCACCTCTCCCTGCCCACCTTCTCGCTGCAGCGCAACTGAGAAGCCTCAGAGTGGGCGAGATCCCATCCCGGCAGGGACAAGATTGAACCAAGTCCGCTTTTCTGTTGTCATACAGGAGTCGTTTCAATCCGGACTCTCTCAATGCATTCTCTCATGCAAAAACTTGGGCTTATTACCACGTTTGTTCTGATGACGGTCGCGGCGGCTCATGCGGGGGCACAGGCCCTGTTCGGGCGTCTGGCATCCACCCCGGTGCAGCAGTTCAACCAGCAGATCCGTCAGGCGAGCAGCAGTCAGCAAGGCTGGGTCAACGACTATCGCGAAGTGGCTCGCCGCTTCGTCGGCCATAAAGATGTACCCACCCGTATCCATGCTCAACAGCTGGACAACGATCTGGTGCTCTCGGTGGCCCTTGATGGCCAGCGTAGCGACATGCTCTACATCCTGACCCTGTTTCGCAGCAACAACCTGTGGCAGATGCGTCAGGCCGAGATGGGCTGGCGCTGTCAGGGTCAGGAAACCTTCACCCCGGTCCCCTGTCCCTGACCCTCTGCATCCATGGAAGTGAAATAAAAAATCCGGCGCCTTGGCCGGATTTTTTATGGGCGAGGGTCAACCGCTCAGGGACGATAGACCTTGACGTTGGCAAAGCCCTTCTCCTTGAGGTAAAGCGCCTGCAACTTGCTCATTACGCCGCGATCGCAGTAGAGCAGGTAGGTCTTCTCTTGCGGCAGATCGCCAAAGGCGGTGGCCAGCTTGAAGAAGGGGATGTGCAGCACCTCGCGCCCTTCCACCACCAGCGGCTTCTCGTCGTGCTCCTCCACGGAGCGGATATCCAGGATCACCTCGTCATCACCGGTCGCGGCCGTGGTCTCCACCTCCTGCACCTCGGCGGCGGTCTCCTCACCGATGCGGCGGATGTCGAGGTAACGGGCCTCGGCCACCACCTTGTCCAGAATGGCGAAGTCGAAGTTGGCCTCTTCCGCCTCGATGCGGGAGAGCTCGGCCTTCACGGTCGGCTTCTTGGAAATCACGCCGCAATACTCCGGCATGGTCTCCGCGAACTCCAGGGTACCGATGCGGCGGGCTTCGCTGATGATGTCCGGCTTGTCCCAGGTGATGAGCGGGCGCAGGATCACCTTGTCGGTCACCCGGTCGATGACGTTCAGGTTGGTGAGGGTCTGGCTGGAAACCTGGCCAACGCACTCACCGGTCACCAGGGCCGGGATCTGGAACTCGTCGGCCACCTTGGCAGCGGCACGCATCATCATCCGCTTGAGCACCACCCCCATCTGGCCGTTGTCGATCTTCTCGAGGATCTCGGCCACCACGGGCTCGAAGTCCACCGCGGTGAAACGCACCCGATGGGAAGAGCCGAAGCGGTTCCACAGGTGATAGGCCACCTGCTTGACGCCAATCTCGTGAGCGGCACCGCCTAGATTGAAGAAGCAGTAGTGCACCCGGCAGCCGCGCTTGATGAACTGGAAGGAGGCCACACCGGAGTCAAACCCGCCGGAGAGCAAGCTCAGCACATCTTCCTGGGTGGCGATGGGCATGCCGCTCAGCCCCTGGTGGATGGCGCTGACGATGAAAAGCTCCTCGCCATCGATCTCGAGGTTGATCTTCACATCCGGGTTCTTGAGGCGCACGCCGTTGCTCACGCAGTGCTGGTTCAAACCACCGCCCACGTAGCGCTCCACTTCGAGGGAGGAGAACTCGTGCTTGCCGTGGCGCTTGGCACGCACGCAGAAGGTCTTGCCCTCGAGCTGATCACCCCAGACGGCTTTCACCTGCTCGAAGATGTCGTGCAGGTCGGTAAACTTGCTGGCCTGCACCTCGAGGAAGGCCTGAATGCCGGGGATGCAGGCCAGGGCTTCGATGGCCTGCTCGCGGAACTGGTCATTGCGGGAGCTCACGATCAGCTTGTCCCAATCCATCCGCACCCGGGCATCGTCGTCGAAGCGGCGCAGGACATTGCGGATATTGCCCTGCAGGATCTTGATAAAGCGCTGGCGAACCGACTTGCTCTTGATGGTGATTTCAGGGAACAGCTTGATAATGAACTTCATGGTAATGACTCGGGTGACCTTGATTTAAGGGCGCGAATTATATCAGAACTTTGTGGCCAGCGCCTACTGGATGAGCGTTTGCTCACATTCCCCCACGCAGTGTTTGCCGTGCAGCGCCAATCTTGCGTATATTCCCGACCCTGCACCCCGGCACCACTTCTGGCGACAGACCGATACGATGAAGACCTATATCTACTACCCCGGTATGGAGGTACGCGACGAGCTCTGGCTCAAATTTGCCCTGCTCTATCTGGAGCGGCTCGCCTTTGTCTTCACCGTCAGTGAAAAAAGTGGCCTAACCACCCTGCTCGATACCCTGCAGCAGCAGACCGATCTGCTGGCCGAGCGGCCCGATGCCGCCTTCTTTGCCGCCATCACTCCCCAATTGGAGAGCCAGATCAGCGGCCTGGTGGCCCCCGATTTCGTGCGCCACAAGGTATTTGGCAACAAGGAGCTGATTAGCCGCTGGCGACAGGGCGCCAACCACGACTGCTTCTGCCCCGCGCAAGCGGGACTGGAGCGGCTGCACGGCTTTTGTCTGACTCACGGCCTTGCAACCCGGGATGAGGGGGGGATCAGAATGGCGCGGCGCTTTGCCAACCTGCTCTCCATGCGCCTTGCCCGTGAGTGGGCACTCGCCAATGACGGGGCGCTTATTACCGATCACGACTATCTCGACCGCCTGCTCCACCTGCTCGAATCCCGCTACCACAATCGCGGTGGTCAGGATTGCTTCCACCTCGAGATCCCTTTGCAAGTACCCACTCACCTCGGCGAGATCTCCTTCGCCGAGCTTATCGCCCTGCGCGGGCGCTGCGGCTTTCGCCAGCAGTTAGCCGAATTTCATCTGGCCCTCGACAACCTGCTCACCATGCTGGGTAGCGGCTATGCCGACCCGGCGGCCCTGACCCGCTTTGAGCAGGCTCAGCAAGGGCTCAATCAACTGCTCGGGCCCGAGACCCTCAGCATGCCGCTCACCACCCTGGTCAGCACCAGCCTGCCCGCCGTAGCCATGCTCCACCAGTTAAAGGCGAGCCACCCCGAAAGCAACCTCATCTTCCATCCCATCAAGAAGAGCCACTTTCACCAGCGCAAGAGCCAGCACTTCTTCACCCGGCTCGGCCATCTGCGCCACCCGGGCTGAACCGGCGGAATGAAAAAGGGGTTGGCGCCTGCCAACCCCTTTCGCTTTCTTCGGCCTACCAATCATCACCCCGGTGATTGGCCCGCTCTTGTGCGTCACGGCGTGCTTCCATCGCCCTGTCACGGCGGATATTGGCAGGGGTACAGGCAAACTGTTTCTGATAACAACGTACAAAACTCTCGGAAGCGGGTTCGAAAGGTGAATAGAACCCGGTTCGTTCAGGAGAAACATGGTGATCACCATGATTGGTAGTGGCACAGCCCGAACTCATCAGCACCAGCAAGGGACACAAAACACGCAGCAAAAGAGAACTCCCGATTGGATTTGAATGAACTCGCAATTATTCAAAAATTAATTCATCCAATCAAATATTGATGCATTTCAAATGGTTAATTACATTCACCTCAATGGCTGTCGGCAAAACGCTCAACGGGTGATGGTGCCGGCATCACTGTCAGGATGCACCACGCGAAACTCGATGCGATCGCTGTTGCCCGCCTCGTCCACCACCACCAGCTGATAACGACCCGCCACGCTCAGTACCTGATCGCCATCCCAACGCAGCCGCTGGCCGTTGAGAAACCAGGCTGGCTTGCCAACGCCACCCAGCACCTTGGGCTGCAATCGGTAACGCTGACTGCGGATAAGATTGCCCTCCCCCAGCGCCACGATGCGAATGGGGGCCTGCAGCTCTGCGCTCTGCCCCTCCCCCGCACAACCACTGGCCAGCAGCACCTGCCGCCGCTCGCCGGGCGTTCGCCATGGCTCCAGCGACAGCGGCCAGAGGGCCCGAAAGCCGGATTTCGCCGTATCGGGGCAGCGTGCCAGGGTCGGCTTGCCCTCGGCGGTCAACGCCACTTGCCGCAGCGGCGAGGGCCAGTCCATGGGATCTGGCAAGGTGGGGGGATCGCGCCCTTCCAGCAACCAGGCGCTCTGGCGCTGCAGACAGGCCTCAGACAGGGTCGCGCTCATTTTGCGCCCCAGCGGCCAGCAGATCTCGGCCTCGCTCACCGTGTTGGGCTGTGCCGGCAGGGGACTGTTGTCAGCCAGCCGCGAGTAGACCGAGAGCAGCAGCGGCACCGCCGCGCTCTGGCCGTAAAAACCGGGCATGGGGGTACCGTCGGGGCGCCCCAGCCAGACGCCGATGGTCCAGCGACCGGAGACCCCTATCGCCCAGCTGTCGCGATAGCCATAGCTGGTGCCGGTCTTCCAGGCCAGTCGGTTGACCCTGCCGGTTGCCTCGCTGGCAAAAGGCTGATCAGCCCGTCCCTGCGCGCTCAATATTTGCCAGATGATCCAGGCCGCTCCCGGGCTCAGCAAGGGGCGTGACACCGCCTGCTGCCCCGCCAGCCAGACCGGCATCGCCACCTGCCCCTGCCGGGTCAGCGAGCTGTAGAGCGCCACCAACTGCTCAAGCCGGATCCCCGCAGCCCCCAGCGCGATAGCCGGATTAGGTTTGTCGGAGAGCGCCAGCCGCACTCCGGCGTTGTCGAGGCGGCTGACCAGCTTGTCGGGCCCGAGCGCCTCCAGCACCTGCACCGCCGGTACATTGAGGGATTGCTGCAGCGCCTGGGCAAGGGTCACCGGCCCCTGAAAGGCACCGGAAAAGTTGGCGGGGCGATAGTCAGAGCCCAGCCTTGGCGCATCGGAAAGCAGGGAGGCCGAGTGCACCAAGCCCTCATCCATGGCCAGGCCGTAGATAAAAGGCTTCAGCGTAGAGCCGGGGGAGCGGATCGCCTGCACCATGTCGAGATAACCGTGGCGGCGCAAATTGCCATACTCGGCGCTGCCCACATAGGCGCGCACCGCCATGGTTTTGTTGTCTACCAGCAGCAGGGCGGCAGAAGTTTGCTCGGGGAAGCGGCGGATATAGCTCGCCACCCGTCCCTCCAGCCAACGCTGCAGATCGCCATCTATAGTGGTGTGCACCAACGCTCCCGCCTGATGGTCGGCGGCGAGGCGGGCAAATAGAGGTGCCTCCATCGGCGTGAAGTGACCGCGGGCCAGCACCGGCTCGATGCGCCCCTCCAACCAAGCCTGCTCGGGCCAGACGCCCTGTGCCACCAGCCGCTGCATCACCTTGTCACGGGCGGTGCGGGCCCGCTCGGGGTGGCGGTCCGGCCGGTTGCGACTGGGGGCCTGCGGCAGCACCGCCAACAGTGCCGCCTCGGCATAAGTCAGCTTGGCCGCGCTCTTGCCGAGATAGGCAAAACTTGCCGCCTGCCCCCCCTCCAGGTTGCCGCCAAACGGCGCCCGGTTGAGGTAGACGGTGAGCAGGGTGCGCTTGTCGTAGTGCCACTCCAGCTGCAGCGCGCGGGCCATCTGACGTAGCTTGCCGGGCACGCTCCTGTGGTAGGGCTCGATAAGGCGCGCCACCTGCATGGTGAGGGTCGAGCCGCCCGACACGGCGCGCCCATAACGCAGCCACTGCCAGATCCCGCGCACCATGGCCACCGGATTGACCCCGGGATGGCGCCAGAAGTAGCGATCCTCGTAGCCGAGCAATGCCTCGATATAGCGGGGGGAGACCTGCTCCAGGGTCACGGGGTAGCGCCACACGCCGCTGGTATCGGCAAAGGCGCGCAGCGGTCGCCCCTTCATGTCGAGCACCACCCGCGCATAGGCCGGGTCGAGCGGTGGTGGCGGGAACATGCGATCCAGCGTCAGTAATGACAGGAGCAGAGCTACAACTCCCAACACCGAGAAACACAGCCAGCGTGGCAGGCGACCAAGCCAGCGCCAGCCAGCGCGGCCACTGCGACCCAATTTCAGCCAGCCGTGCTGCCAGAAAGTGAGCGGGCGAACCCGCTCACTGGAAGGAACGTTGCTCAGAGGGCGTCTGCGACTCATCAAGCGCCAGCTACTCAGAGATAGTTACCTCATGGATATCCTCTCCCACAGCCCGCAGCTCGGGGCGGTACATATCCTCCACCTGGGTCGGCGGCACCTGATAGCGACCCGGCGTCACCGCCCGCATCAGGTAGACCAGCTGCTGGTTGCTCCCCTCGCTCAGATCCAGCGCTGCCGTGTAGCGGTCATCGCGAAACTCCTGATGCTTGAGATAGTCGTTCCACTCGCTCTGCCACGCCGGTTTCCCCTCAATGGAGAGCTCTTCCAGCTTGATGCTGTTGCCAAGGGCCGGGTTCTCCAGCTCGAAGCCAGCGGGCACCATCTCCACCAGCAGGGCATCGGGCACTGCCGATTCACTGCTGACATTGAGCCGCACCACCACCAGATCGCCGACCTTCACCTTGGCGGGATCAAACGGCTGACCGTCGCTGTTGAACCAGCTGCGGGTCACGCTCATTCCCTTGCTGACCCGTGCCGGTGCCTGTTCGGGGTAGCCGACCAGAGTGCGCTGCACATAGAGGGATCCCTTGCCCTCGTTGGTAACCGCACTGGCCGCCAGCGCCTCGGGGGCACCCAGCTGCAACGGGGCCGAACCGCTCAGGGATCCACTGCCAAGAGAGGAGGTCACCCTGGCTTGCCAGTCGACGGCCGGATCGACACGGGCGAGTCGCAGCAGGGCGAGCCGCTCCTGAGTGCTGAGCCACTGACGGTGGGCCAGAGTATCGGCCACCTTGGCACTGAGGGCTGGCCAGCGCTCCGCAGCCAGCTTGTGCTGGCGCAGCAAGGAGAGCTCGAGGGCTTCATCGCGCAGCGGTGAGCCGTAATCCCCGAGATAGTCGTCACCACGCTCGGTCGCCAATGCCCGGCTGAGGGCCTTGGCGGCGTTCTGCTCATCCCCCATGGCCGAGAGGGCCAGCGAGAGGTGGAGCAGCGGCAAACCTGAGCGGGCGTGATCGGCCTGCTGCTCCCAGATAAGACGCAGGGTAGCGAGCGGTGCCTTGCCCACCCGGGCCAGCACATAGGCACTGTAGGCCTGATAGGCCAGCCGGCTGTGCTCGGGGGATCTGCTCCAGCGCTCGCCGTACTGGCTGTCGGTGAGATAGCTTTGCAGCCGGTTCAGCGCCTGATTGAGCATGGCCTCCGGCACTGCGTCGCCCGCCTCCTTGCGCGCCAGCAGGTAGTCGGCGGCATAGGCGGTGAGCCACTGCTCCTCGTCGGAACGACCATCCCAGAGGCCAAAGCCGCCGCTTGGCAGTTGCAACCGCTGCAGCCGTTGCAGCAGGGCACGCTGCACATCCGCCTCACTCGCCGCTTTCTTGTCCTCTGCGGGTTTGCTCCAGGCGGCCCGCTCATCGGCCGTGGTCAGCAAGTAAGGCCAGGCACGGGACAAGGTCTGCTCCAGACAGGCGTAGGGGTAGTCGGCCAGCGCCTGCCACTGGGCTGCCGGATCCCAGGGCGGAGTGCCGGAGAGGCTGAGCAGCCCCCGCAGGTTGGCGCGATCCAGCCCGACCAGCTCGCTCGGCGCAAAGCTCATCTGCTGACCGGGAGCCAGCATCTGGTAGCGCTGGCGAGTCTCGGCCGGCCAGGGGGAGCGCAGCGGCAGAGTCCAGTCGCGACTGATGGCAAAACCCTTGCCGCTGGCCGCCAACTGCAGGCTTGCCACGCCGCTCGTCCCGGTCACGGTGAGCGGCAGGGTCAGCCACTGCTCTTCGCCATTTTTAAGGGAAAGGGTGCCGGGCAGCTCGCCGTTTGCCTTGAGCCCACCGTTGAGGGTCCAGGCAAGGGAGAGGGTCTGATCCTCGCCGCTCATGTTGCGCAGCTGCACCAGCGCCCGGGTCTCATCGCCTCTGGCGCCAAAGCGCGGCCAGCCAATTTCCGCCACCAAGGGCGCCACTACCTTGACGGCGCGCTCGGCCTCACCGACCTGTTGTTCGTTCCAGGCCAGCGCCATCAGTGCCAGCTCGCCGTTGAAGTTGGGTAGATCGAGCGGGATCACCGCCTTGCCGCTCTCATCAAAACTCACCTCGCCACTCCAGAGCGCGGCGATCTCGACCCGGCTCTCCAGCGCGCCGCCTTTTTTCAGCGGTGCCCGATCGCCCCCGTAGTTGAGGCGGGCCAGCTTGCCATCTTGCGGCGGGATCACCTGGCCATAGTTGTCGAACAAATCTTGGGCGAAGCGCTTGCGACCAAAGAAGATTTCGAACGGGTCGAGGGGTTGATAATCGCTGATATTGAGCACGCCCCGATCCACCGCCGCCAGTACCACACGGCCTTGGCTATTGGGGGTGGAGGTGGCGGTCACTTCAAGCCGGGTAAGCGGCACCGCTTTATCAGGCGCGCTCAGGGTGAGCGGCAGACGGCGCGCTTCCCGATCCAGGGTGAGCGGCACCAGCCCGACCGAACGCAGACTCTGCCCCTGCTGCTTGCCGACCGGCTTGGAGACGCTGTCTGGTGCGGCGATCTGGGCCGAAATGTGCAGATCATGACGCTGCCACTCGGGGCTGACCGGGATCTCGAACTCACCGCGGGCATCCTTGGCATCGCCACCGGCCCCCTTGAGCTCGATACGCTGCCACCAGCGCAGGCCGTCACCATCTTCCACCATCAGCAACCCCTTGCCGGGGCGCGGGGCCACCAACGTCACTTTGGCCTTATCGCCCGCCTGATAGGCGCGCTTGTCGAGGGTAATGGCAATCTTGTCGGGCCGTGCCTGCTCGCCACCGCCGCCCCAGGCGTAGCTGCCGATCTCTACCCGCAGGCTGGATTGATGGCCCTGACTGTTCTCCACTTCCAATCGATACCAACCCGCCGCCAGTTGCAGCGTGAGCGGGGTCGGCCCCTTGCCATCCAACTGCAGGGTCTGCTCCTGTTCCAGATAGGGCTGGCTGTTGAACTCGTACTTCCACCCCTCGCCATCGGCGTAGTGCCAGTAGTAGTCGCGGTACTCGTTGATGAGGCGCACCTTCACCGCCCCCGCCACCGGCTGACCTTGCTCATCGAGGTTGAGGATCTGGAAGGGGAGCGGCTTGCCCCCCTCTACCCGATCAGCCACGAAGTCGGCCTTGAGTGCCGGCCACTGGCTGCCCGCGGGCCAGCCATACTGGGTGCGGCTGCGATTGACGGCGCGGCCACCGGGCTCGGAAAGCGACACCCGATAGGCCACCTCCAGCGGCCCGAAGGCGCGCACCCCATCGAGCTCATCAGCAAGCGTAAAAGTCCCCTGCCCCTGCGCATCCAGGGTGAGACTCCGCGGCTCAAGATCCTTGGCCTGCTCGGCGAGCAGCACGTCACCCAGCGTGAACTCCTGCCACTGGGTAAAGGGCATGGTGGCGCGGCTTAACTTCACCTCCGCCTTGGCCTTGGTGGCACTGGCTGGTGCGCCGTAGAGATAGTCCCCTTGCAGCGGCAAAGTGAGGGCGGCGTCCAGACTCGTCACTTCCCCATCCGGCCCCTTGCCAAGCTGCAGTTTCAGCCGCTCCGGCAGAAACTCCTCCACCAGAAAAGGCCACTCGAAGCGGCTACCGGCGGCAGTCTTGAGGTTGATGGTCCAGCGCCCGAGCGGCGCATCATCCGGCAGATGCAGGCCGTAGTGGGCCGCGCCCAAATTGTCCGGCAGCAGGCGCTTTTGTTCGAGCAGCTGACCGTCCGGCTGCTTCACCTCCAGATCCACCGCCATGCCCGGCAGCAGCTGGCCATCCTGCCCCTTGAGCAGGATCTCGCTGTCGAGCCGCTCGCCGGGGCGATAGAGATCGCGCCCGCTAAAGAGATACAACTGCTGGGCCTGCCAGGGCTGGGTGCCGAGATCGAAGGTGGAGAGATCGAGCGCCGCCCCGTCGAGGCGCAGCACCGCCAGATGGTTGCCCTGCTCAGCCAGCAGCAGGCGAGCCCCCTGCACCTGATCGAAGCGGCGATGGCCTTGGGGGTCGGTGGTTTGCACCTGCAACCGGTTGCCCTTCTCATCGAGCAGGGAGAGCTGCACATCCTTGAGCGGGTCGGCGCTGGCCAGGGAGCTCACGAACACCTCCAGCTGATCGCGGTAACGGCGGGCACTGAGCCCCATGTCGCTCACCGCAAAATAGGTGGTCTCCTTGCGCCAGTCGTAGTTGCCAAGGGGGGACATCACCGCAAAGTAGACGCCAGCCTCCGCCAGCTGCGGCTCCTTCACATTGATGAGGCGGGTCTCGCGCCGGTTGGCATCGAGCTCCAGCGCATAGCGGCCACTGAATACCCGCTTGGCCCGCTTGGTGATCTGCTCAAGCTCCCAGTTCCCCATGCCGGCACCGGGGCGATATTCCGCCAGAAAACGGGGCAGATATTCCGAATCGACCCGAAAGAAGTCGATATTGACCTCGTCCACGTTGACAGCGCTGATGGGCAGGCGCAGCTCGTCGCGCAGCGGCAACACCATGCCGCTCGCAGTAAACGAAGCCCCCGCCTCCAGCGGGCGGGTCTTGAGAGTCCAGCTCTGGGGGGATGGGCCCAGCCCCGCCTTGAGGCTCACTTCATAGCTTTTATCGGGCTGAACGTTCGGGAAATAGAGGGTGCGACCATCGTCGGCCAGGATCCACTCCCCCTGCACCTGCTTGCCCCCTTCACTGACCCCAAGCCAGCTCTGCCAATTGGCCTTGGGCGACAGGGGGCCAGAGAAGACCAGCGCCAGTGCTGGCGCATCGCGATACTGGCGGGCATTGGCCTGCACTACAGAAGTTGGTGCCCCGGCCTCCTGCTGCGCAGTGGATTCTGTGGTCGATATTTGGCTGGCGGGCTTGTCAGGGCCGCAACCAGACAGCAAACCGACCACTCCGCAAAGCAGCAGGGCCAAGCAGCGACGGCGCAGAGCGCCGGTTCCGGCGGTAGAGCGGTGAGAAGCAGAGGGAGAGTCGAAGAGGCGCATAGGTTCCATCCCGAGTTGGAGCGCTGCAAACGCAGCGTGGCTGGAAACAGGATAAGGCATCCTGCTCACCCGACACAAAGCTCATTACCCGAATGGGCACAATTCCGCGCCCCTGCAGCACGAGAATCCCCTTGCCCACTGATCCAGTGCGGCAAGGGTTGTCATCTAGTCGTGGCTGGTCTCGTTTTTTGCTCCGCCTTTGAACCAGCGAAACAGGATGGCCATGACGGCCGCCAGAAACAGCACCAGCGAGGTAATCAGCAGGGCACGGGTCAACAGTTCGCTGTGGTGGAGGAAGAAGGGAGTGTTCATCGCCAGCTTGCCCACCAAACTGAGGCAAAGCGCCCACATAAAGGCACTGGCAAAGCTGGCCACGCACATGCGCAGCACGCTCAGGCGGCCAATCCCCATCAGCATGGGGGTCAGTACCCGCACGAACGGGATAAAACGGGAGGAGAACATCGCCAGAAAACCGTACTTTTTCAGCAGCCGGGTCGCCTTGGGCAGGCTGTCGGGAGGCAACATCCGTTCGATATGATCCATAAAGCGGGTGCGCTGCAGGGCCCGTCCCTGCAAGTAGGCGAGCACGGAACCTATGCCAGCAGCCAACGGCAGATAGACAAGAGTTACTTCGGGGCCAAACACCCCCATGCCCACCAACCCGCCGGCCAGCAGTACCAGGCTGTCCCCCGGCAGGGGCAGGAAAACGAATGCGGACTCCAGCAGCAATACCAGCATCAGGCAACTGATCAGCAGGGGTACCGCCTGCATCTGAACCAGGGCGTCAAAATCCTGATGCCAAATGGCCATCAGCATATCCAGCATGTCACTCTCCCTACTACACGGTTCATCATGAACGAGGCAGGGGTTATAGCACCCATCCCCTGAACAAAACGTTAATTTTGTCCGGCACAGGAAATAAAGTGTGTCGGAATATTGCAGCAACGAGGGGAATGCAAGAAGGGCGAAAAGCAGAAACAAAAAGCCCCTCATCTTGCACGCACAAGGGAGAGGGGCAAACAGGCACAGAAATAAAACGGTTACTCGGCGGTGGCCATCTGCCAGGTTTTGAAGCCGCCGGAGAGATTCTTCACTTTAAAGCCGTGCTGGCTCAGCAGGCGGCAGGCGACATGGCCGCGCAGCCCGACCTGACAGCTGATCAGCAGCTCTTTCTCTTTGGGCAACTCATGGAGGCGGCCACGCAACTCGTCGAGGGGGATATGCAGCGCCCCCGGAATACGGCCCAGCTTGTCGAGCTCCGGGCCGTTGCGCACATCCACCACCAGCTGATGGGGGTTACGAGCCTGCACCTCGGCCACGTGGCAGAGCAGGGTGTCCCCTTTCAGATGGTTGCTTGCCACAAAGCCCGCCATGTTGATCACATCCTTGGCTGAGCCGAACGGCGGCGCATAGGTGAGCTCCAGATCCTGCAGGTCAAACACGGTGAGACCGGCGCGCTGGGCCACCGCCAACACATCGATGCGCTTGTCGATGCCATCCTTGCCCACTGCCTGGGCGCCGTAAATCTTGCCATCGGGGGCAAACAGCAGCTTGAGGCTGACCGGATGGGCGCCCGGGTAGTAACCGACATGGCTGCCCGGGTGGACATAAGCCTTCTCGAACGGCAATCCCAGCTGCACCAGTCGCTTCTCGTTGAGACCGGTGCTGGCCACTGCCAGATCGAACAGCTTGCAGATGGCGGTGCCTTGGGTCTTCTTGTAGGTTTCGCTTCGGCCCAGCATATTGTCGGCGGCGATGCGCCCCTGCCGGTTGGCGGGCCCCGCCAGCGGGATCAGCACAGATTCGCCGGTGACGAAGTCAATCTCTTCCACCGCATCCCCCACCGCGTAGATGAAGGGATCCGAGGTACGCATCCCGGCATCCACCTTGATGCCGCCGCGTGGGCCCAGCTCCAGCCCCGCCTTGGCGGCGAGCAGGGTTTCCGGCTTGACGCCGATGGCGAGGATCAGCAGGCCGGTGTCGAGGTGAGAGCCGTCATTGAGGGTCAGGCGCAGGCCACCACTTTTGGCGGTCGGCACGGCGGAGGTCTTCTCGGCAGGCAGATCCAGACTCTCGATGGCAGTGAGGCCGGTGCGCAGGCGCAGGTCGATCCCCTCTTCCCGGATGCGGGCATGGAGCATGTTGGCCATCTCCTTGTCCACCGGAGCCATCACCTGATCGGCCAGCTCCAGCAAGGTGACATCCAGCTTGCGCTGGTGCAGTGCCTCCATCATCTCCAGCCCGATAAAGCCGCCGCCCACCACGGTAACGTGGCGCGGCTGATCGTGGAGCAGGGCCGCCAGAATGCGATCCATGTCCGGGATGTTGCGCAGGGTATAGACATGGGGGCTGTCGATACCGGGGAAGGGAGGACGGATCGGCGCAGCCCCCGGGCTCAGCAGCAGCACATCGTAATGCTCGCGCTGCTCTTCACCGGTTTGCAGGTTGCGCACCAGCAAGGTCTTGCCCGCTTTGTCGATCTCAATCACATCGTGGAAGACCCGCACATCGACGTTGAAACGGCGCTTGAAACTCTGGGGAGTCTGCAGCAGCAAGGCATCCCGGTCGGGGATATCGCCCCCGATGTGATAGGGCAGACCGCAGTTGGCGAAGCTGACAAACTCGCCCCGCTCGAACATCACGATCTCTGCCTCTTCACTCAAACGACGAGCACGAGCCGCCGCCGATGCGCCCCCCGCGACACCACCGATAATCAGGATCCGTTTCATCTGCAAGACTCCTCATACATGATAATGGGTAATAAATTAGACTTTTCTAATTTAGAATTCAATGAAATTTTGTTTCACACCATTTTGCAGTATTCTTGCAACCCCGACGGTTGCTTAACAGGATGTTGTTTGTTCATGTCGTCTACCGCACTCAGTCATCTTCCTCCTGCCCTCCAGACGCCGCTCTTTTTCCGTCTGGATCTGCGCAGTCAACGGCTGGTCGCCCTGACCGACGTGATGCAAACCCCGCTCTACTGGCTCGATGAGCCGCGCGCCCCCTGGCCTGCCCAGCTGCCCGATGCCCTGCGCCTGCCCATCGAGCAACTGCTGGCCAACGGTCATGGCGGCAAGATCACCGTGCGCTTTGCCAACCAGTTGTGGCATATCGCCCTCGCCCACGAGCAGGATGGCTTCTGGCTCATCTGTCTGCAGGCCCTTCGCCAGGAGCCCATCGCCGATCTGGCATTGCAACTGCCGCGCCTCAGCCAGATGGCGAGCCAGCAACAGTATGCTCTCCTGCTCGAGGCCCTTAAAGAGAGTCTGGGGGCCGATCGGCTCATCCTCTGGCACTATCAGGCCAACGGCGATCTCGGCAGCGAGCAGCTCACCCCCGTGTTCACTCTGGGGGTCGAGGCGCTCTACCCCATTCGCGGTGACAGCCGTTATATCCGCGCCCTGCGCACCCGCAAATCCTTGAGCTTCTCGGAGGCGGCCCACCAGCCAATGCTGAGCAATCACCTCTATCTGAGCAGTGCCGGTGTGCGCTCACGTCTCGATGGCGCCCTGCTGGAGCAGGACAAACTGTTCGGGGTACTGAGTCTGGAGTATCTCGATCCTACCCCGCTCAGCGAGGAGATGCTGCAGCTGGTACGCAGCAGTGCCCAGCTGCTCGGTCACTGGCAGCCGCAACCGGAAGAGCGCCGCGCCGAGCTGGCCCTCCCGCCCGAGCTGCACCAGCAGACCGGCATCGATTACTGCAAGACCCTGGTGAGCTGGGCCATGAGCGCCAGCGGCGCCCGGGTGGGCTGGATCGGCGAGTTCCAGCCCCGCGGTCAGGATCTCTGGATCATCCCCCGCTGCGTCATCAACGAGGAGGGCTTCTCCACCCTCAAGTCCATCCAGCTCGACCCCGGCCCCGCTCAGGAGCTGTTCCAGCATGGTCAGGCGCTCTATGTGGAAGATCTGCCCGTGCGCTATCCCAAGGCGACCCGGCTGCTGGCCCTCAATGCCAGCACCTACATCGGCATTCCGCTCCATGGCCAGAGCGGCGCCCCCATTGGCCAGATCACCCTGCTGCTCGATACCCCCCTTGAAGAGCCCGAGCCCCTGCTGGATCTGTTGAGCAGCCAGCACGAGCGAGCGGCCATCGAGCTCAAGCGCCTCGCCGCCGACGACGCCCTGCGGCTGGCCGAAGTGGCCTTCAATACCCACGATGGGCTGATCGTGATGGATCACAGCGGCATCATCCTCAAGGTCAACCACTCCTTCAGCCGGATCACCGGATTTGGCGAGGTGGAGGTGATCGGTCACTCCATTCGCAAGCTGCGCCCCACCTACTACGGGGATCATCTCAAGGAAGATGTCAGCCGCACCGTCAACGAGCAGGAGTTCTGGCTCGGGGAAGAGCGCTGCCTGCACAAGGATGGTCACCTCTTTCCGGTGCGCTTGATGGTGAACGGGGTCAAGGATGAGCGGGGGGAGCTCAGCCACTTTATCTGCAGCTTCTACGACATCACCCAGGAAAAAGAGGCGGCCAAACACATCGAGCAGCTCGCCTACTACGACGATCTCTGCGGCCTGCACAACCGGCGCAGTCTAAACCATATTTTGCAGCAGACCCTGAGCGCCTCCAACGGCCAGTGGGGCGCCCTGCTACTGGTGGATCTCGACAACTTCAAGTCGATCAACGACTCCCTCGGTCACGCCTGCGGCGATCTGCTGCTGCAGGCCGTGGTGCAGCGTTTTAGGGAGCTGCCCCAGGACAATCTGGTGCAGGCGCGCATCTCGGGGGATGAGTTTGCCCTGCTCTTTACCCAGCTTGGACAAGGGGAAGTCACCGCCAAAATTCTGGCGGAGCACTTCGCCCGCGAGCTGATGGGGCTGTTTCGCACCCCGTTCGACATCGGTGATCACAAGCTGCACTGCAGCGCCTCGGTGGGGATCAGCCTCTTCTCCGGCAACGAGACCGATCATCTGGTCCTGATGCAACAGGCCGACACCGCGACTCACATGGCCAAGCGGGCCGGTCAGGGCCACTACGTCTTCTTCACCGAGGCGATGGCCCGGCACGAGAAAAATCGGCTGACCCTCACCAATGAGCTGCGCGATGCCTTGCGTCATCACGAGCTGCAACTGCACTATCAGCCGCAATACCGGGTCGATAATGGCTCGCTGTCGGGTATCGAGGCGCTGCTGCGCTGGCAGCGCAGCGACGGCACCATGGTGCCGCCCGGGGATTTTATCCCCATCGCCGAAGAGACCAGCCTCATTCTGGAAATCGGCTACTGGGTGATGAAGACCGCCTGCGCCCAGTACAGCTTCTGGCTCAACCGTGGCCTGCAGATCCCCCATCTGTCGGTCAACGTCAGCGCCCGCCAGTTCCACACCCAGGGCTTCGTGCAACAGGTGGAGTACATATTGCGCGATACCGGTGTGCCCCCCTCCCGCCTGCTGCTGGAGGTGACCGAATCGGTAGTATTGGAGAATCGGCAGGAGAGTATCGCCAGAATGCGCCAGCTCAAGGAGCTGGGCATCCTCATCTCCATCGATGATTTCGGCACCGGCTACTCGTCGCTGGCCTATCTGCGGGATCTGCCCGCCGATGAGGTGAAGCTTGACAGAAGCTTCATTCAGACCCTGGTGCACAGCGAACAGGACAGAGCCATCGTCAAGGCGATACTCGATCTGGCCCAGGTCTTCCGCTTTACCGTCACCGCCGAAGGGGTGGAAGAGGAGGCGCAGCTGGCCATCCTCAAAGCGTTGGGATGCCAGCATTATCAAGGGTTTCTCACCAGTCGGCCGCTCACCGTCAAGGCGCTGGAGCAGTTGCTTGGCAGCCGGGCGGCGGACTAAAGGTGTAGGATCAATAGGGGTTTATGTAATAAAATCACGGCCTGCTCGAATCGTTGGAGTTGTTTATGTCTGTCATTAATCGGATCCCTGCCGTTGAAATCAGCCAGCCAGCCGGATCTCACGGCACCATTGGCCGGATCCATTCCGTCGAAACCTGCGGCACTGTCGATGGTCCGGGGATACGCTTTATCGTATTCATGCAAGGCTGCCTGATGCGCTGCAAGTACTGCCACAACCGTGATACCTGGGATACCGAGGGTGGTCGCGAAGTGACCGTACCGGAGTTGATGAGTGACATCACCAGCTATCGCCACTTCATGAATGCCTCCGGCGGTGGCGTGACAGCGTCCGGCGGTGAAGCCATGCTGCAACCGGCTTTCATTACCGAACTCTTTACCGCCTGCAAAGAGAAAGGGATCCACACCTGTCTCGACACCAACGGCTTCGTCCGTCATCTCGACGAACAGGTGGACAAGCTGCTCGAACAGACCGATCTGGTACTGCTCGATATCAAACAGATCAATGACGAGAAACACATTCCGCTGACCCACGTCAGCAACAGATACACCCTGGAGTTTGCCCGCTATCTGGCAGCCAAAGGCAAGACCATGTGGATCCGCTACGTGGTGGTACCGACCTGGAGCGACGACGACGAGAGCGCCGAAGGGCTGGGCCAGTTTATCGCCGAGCTGGGCGATAGCGTGGAGAAGGTGGAGCTGCTCCCCTACCATGAGCTCGGCAAACACAAGTGGGACGTGCTGGGAGACCCGTACGAGCTGAGCGGGATCAAGCCCCCCAGCAAGGAGACCATGGAACGGGTCAAGGGCATCCTCGGCAAGTACCACAACAACGTCAAATATTGATGGTAAAAGCAGGCTGATTCGTCAGCCTGCTCTGCTATGGGGCGGTCGGGAAGGCCGCCCGGACTCTACTGCATAAATGGACGACAAGATGAGTGAAGGACAACTCGCCGCCCTCCTGATCTGGCTGCTACTGCTGGCCTTCAGCCTGCGCCGCTCCCTGTGGCAGACCCTCCATGACAACCCCCTCTATCAGCACCTGCTGCTGGGCAGTGCCATCGCGCTGGTGCCGCTCTGGTATCTAAGGGCCGGTCTGCATGAGGGGCTGGAGGTCCATTTTCTCGGGCTCACCTCCCTCACCCTGCTGCTGGGCTGGCGGCTGGCGCTGCTAGCCCCCTGTCTGACCCTGCTGGTGCTCGGTTACTTCGGCGTCACCAATCTGGCCGATTTTGGCTGGCAGGCACTGGTTGGTATCGCCCTGCCGGTGGCCATCAGCTGGCTGCTGTTTCTGGCCAGCTGGGCCTGGCTGCCGCGCCATCTCTTTGTCTATATCTTCGTGGCCGCCTTTCTCGGCGGCGCCATCACCATCTCGGTCAAGGTGGCCGCCAGTGCGTTGCTGATGGGGCTAAGTCACAGCTACCCCTGGCACACCATCACGGCGGATTATCTCTCCATCTGGCCACTGCTGCTGTTCCCCGAAGCTCTGCTCAACGGCATGGCGATGACGGTGCTGGCCATCTACCGCCCTCACTGGGTCAATACCTTCTTCGACCGCACCTATCTGGGCAAGTAGCTCTCTCTTTCCTGATCTGCGCCCATAAAAAAGGAGAGGCCATCGCCTTAATGCCAGTCAGTTAAGCCTGACTGGCATTGTTTTTATTGGCTTTTTGCACCGCATACTTTTGCGGTCTTACCTTCACACTGCGGGGGTAACTCCGCTCCCTTCGCTCCGGCAAGACAAACTGCCCCGCCTGCTTATCCAGCTCCGCCACCCGCTTCGGGATACTCCCCGGTGACAGGTACGGCATGCAGCTCAGTTCATGGATGAGGTACACCGATGCCATGTGAAAACTCAGCTGGCTCGCCGTGTATCCCTTCAGACTCGCCGCCATCTTTACCATCTGGCTGCGCAGCAGGTTATACGCCAGCAGCACGCCCCACAGCTCTTGCCGTATCCCCGCCGCTTTCTTGCTGCGCAGGGTCAGCCGGTGTTGTTGCAGGCTGTGCTTCATCTCCCGATAGCCCAACTCGATTTCCCAGCGGTGGCTGTAAAGCTCAACGATGTCGGCACCCGGGAAGCGCATCGGGTCGACCATTGAGGTCAATACTTGGCGCTCCTTGCCATTGATGTGGCGGGTCAGCAGGCGGGCTTCCACTGTGTCCGGCAGGTGCGGCCACTTCTTCCTCGCCTGTGGGCTGGTTTTCAGCAAGACCAGTGCATCCTGGCGTCCCAGTTTGCGCACCACCTCGTATTGGGTGCCCTTTTTGAGCGGCAGCAACCAGTGCCGCTCAACGCCCGCAGCCTGCCATGCGTGGAGCAGGCCGAGGGAGTAGAACCCCTTGTCGAACAGTGTGAGCGAGTGGTCCGGTGTGCGCGCGATGAGTTGCTCGGCCAGTACCATCTCGTTGACGGCGCAGCTCTCCATGACGGCTTGCGTGAGTAGGTGGCTGGTCAGCTCCATCTGACAGAGCATGCGCACCTGCGGATAAGCGGTCTCCCCATGCTGGGTGCCAGGTTTGGCAAAGGCAGCGACATTGTCCGGGGTATCGGGTGTGCGCCACATCACGCCATCGACGGCGCAGGGTAGCGACGCCCTCTTCGCCGAGCAGAGTGGTGATGAGCTCGTTGGGAATGAGGTCGGAGAGTGACTCAAACTGAGCGGCATTGCTAGCGTGGAGGAAGTCGAGAGCCTGGTCGATACGCATAAAAAATCCGAAACCAATCAACAGGTTTCGGATTTTCACACATCAGAAGGATCGGTCAATGGATCCTTAACTGATCGGCATTAAGGCCATCGCCTCTCCTTTTGGTATTCCGAATTGTGCCAAATCCCGGCTTAGTGCAGCTTCAGGGTCGGGCGCAGTACCCGGTTGATGCGACCCACCAGCATGATGAGGCCGGTCTTGACGTAGCCATGCAGGGCGATCTGGTGCATCCGATAGAGGGAG
Source organism: Aeromonas sp. R10-2 (assembly GCF_040908445.1). Taxonomy (NCBI): domain Bacteria; kingdom Pseudomonadati; phylum Pseudomonadota; class Gammaproteobacteria; order Aeromonadales; family Aeromonadaceae; genus Aeromonas; species Aeromonas sp. R10-2. The sequence continues at coordinate 27,176 of NZ_JBFODS010000034.1, forward strand.
ATGTAAACCAGACGGGCAATGTAGCCCTCCACCATCATGGAGCCGCGCATCAGGTTACCCATCAGACTGCCCACGGTGGAGAAGCGGCTGAGGGAGACCAGCGAACCGTGGTCGTGGTAGAGGTAGGGCTTCATCTCACCGCCGTTCATCTTGGCCAGAATGTTCTTGAACGCCTGGCTGGCCATCTGGTGGGCAGACTGGGCGCGCGGCGGCACAAACTTGCCATCCGGCTGCGGACAGGCGGCGCAGTCACCGATAACGAAGATGTTCTCATCACGGGTAGTCTGCAGGGTCTCTTTCACCACCAGCTGGTTGATGCGGTTGGTCTCAAGGCCCGCGATATCCTTCATGAAGTCAGGTGCCTTGATACCGGCCGCCCACACCATCAGGTCAGCTTCAATCAGCTCGCCATCCTTGGTGTGCAGACCTTCGGCCGTCGCTTCGGTGATCATGGTGGCGGTACGCACGTCCACCCCCAGCTTGACCAGCTCCTGATGGGCAGCGCCGCTGATGCGCTCCGGCAGAGCTGGCAGGATGCGCGGGCCCGCTTCCACCAGAGTCACCTTCAGGCTGTCGGTGGTGAGGTTCTTGAAGCCGTAGGCGTAGAGCTGCTCGACCGCGTTGTAGAGCTCGGCAGAGAGCTCGACGCCGGTGGCGCCGCCGCCGACGATGGCAATCTTCACCTTGTCGCCCGGCTTATATTCGGTGGCGAACTGCAGGAAGCGGTTCATCATGCTGTTGTGGAAACGGTGCGCCTGGGAGGGGCTATCGAGGAAGATGCAGTGATCCTTGATGCCCTTGGTGTTGAAGTCGTTGGAGACAGAACCGATAGCCATCACCAGGACGTCATAAGGCACGGCGCGCTCGTTGACCACGATGTCGCCATTGTCGTCATGGATCGGGGCCAGCACGATGCGCTTCTCGTCACGCTGGATGTCGGTCAGGGTGCCGAGCTGGAAGTCGAAACCGTGGTTCTTGGCATGGGACTGGTAGCTCAGGGCATCGATGCCCGCATCCATGGAGCCGGTGGCCACTTCGTGCAGCAGCGGCTTCCACAGGTGGGTGCGGTTACGGTCAACCAAGGTGATCTTGGCCTTGTTCTTTTTGCCAAGCTTGCGACCCAGACTGGTGGCCAGCTCCAGGCCACCGGCGCCGCCGCCTACAACGACAATATTCATCATGATGATTTTCCTCGGTTCCTCAAAACGAAAGGGAGCCATTGGCTCCCTAAAACGAAATCGGTCGACGTGATGGATCAGGCTTCTTTGAAGGCCTTCATCCGCTGCAGATGATGCGAGATATTTTTGAACTTATGGGTCTCGCGCTCATCCCACACGATGTCGTAATAGTTCTTCAATTCACGTTCAGTGTCCCGATTATCGCGCACTTCATCCTGAACGGAAAGGATGCACAGACAGTTTCCTGAATTTTTCTTACGAAATTCAGTTACACACTTGGTACCGATATCGTCATATTCCTCCGGCCGGTCGATCTTGCCCTGCATGTTCTCTTCCGGATGGAGGTTGGGGTTGAAGAGCACCTGGCGAATACCGCACAGAAAGCCGATCCGCTCGCTCCAGTAAGCACCCAATCCAACCCCGCAGATCAGCGGTTTGGGATCGGTACTCATATCGAGCTGTTTTTTCACTTCCTTGAGCAGATGGCTCATATCATGACGGGGGTGAACCGTGCTGTAGTGCACGAAACGCACATCATCATCAATAAACTGCAACTGCAGCACTTTCTCGTGATTGCCGGGGCTGGTGGCATCAAAGCCATGCAGATAGATGATCATGGATAAGACCTCAGGAACTGTGTCGGTTTTATCGAAACTACCCCAGCGGCTGCCCAGCGCGCCACCAAAACATCCAACTTTCTTGCTTTGGATCACGCCCATAGACCTGAACATGGCCTGTCACGACGGCGTCGTTCACCCGGGGGCCAGCGATTGGCTATCAAAGTGAGAGTGGCCTCCCGATAATGATAAAAACATTACCAATGTGAGATCCCCCTCCCGCTCGATGCCGCCCCACCCTGGCCACTTATCAGGCCAGGATGTGACTCATCCCACAAAAACAAGGCGTTAGCGCTAAACGTTTTCGTTCATGACCGGCGTTGTGCATGTTTTGTGCACTGACCCGTGCTGCACCGGATCCCTCTCATCACCGCAAAGGGATCTGGCACGTCAGTCAATACTCGAGATCAATGACCGGGAAAGCTGCGGCTTTCACTATCTTGCCTGTAGCGGTTGCTCGGGCTTCAAGGAGTGATCTGTTCGTCAATCACCCCTCCCTAAAGGGAGAGGCTTGTAAGGTAGTAATCTGCAAGCCTTAGATTGTCCAGACCCAGTGCTTTAACAGGCACTACGTTGTGTAGAAGACAGTAGACCCACCGCCGAATGCTTCCTGAGTTCGGCGCTCTGGAAATTAACGCAGTAGACACGCCAAGGGTAGGCACGAAACAGGCGTTGATCGGCTATCAGTCATAGCCACCTGCTGCACAACATGGTCGAAGGGAGACAGGGCATCGTCCCTGCGTCACCAGACCCGTAAGGGTAATAATTATTGGAGAATTATGTCGGTTTTTGTATTGGATAAACATGGCAAACCATTGATGCCTTGCTCTGAAAAACGCGCCAGATTGCTGCTGTCGCATCATCGTGCGCGGGTGCATCGACTGGTGCCGTTCGTTATTCGACTGACCGACATCAGATTGCAAGACGCTTCATTGCAACCACTACAGGTAAAATTAGATCCTGGCAGCAAAACCACTGGCGTTGCCGTGGTCAGAGTTGCCGAACCAGTGGGCATCGGTCGCTCGGTTTCCGTGCTGTTTCTGATGGAATTAATCCATCGTGGCCGCCAGATCAGTGAATCGCTGACAGCTCGCAGAGCAATGCGAAGACGCCGCCGTGGTCAGTTGCGCTACCGTGCGCCGCGCTTTAATAATCGCACCAAACCCAAAGGCTGGCTGGCCCCGTCCCTGCGCCATCGGGTTGAAACCACCATCAATTGGGTAGCACGGCTACGCCGTTGGGCTCCAGTGTCAGGATTGGTCAGCGAGCTGGTCAGGTTTGACATGCAGGCGATGGAAAACCCCGACATCGGCGGTGTGGAGTATCAGCAAGGTACGCTGTTTGGCTATGAAGTGCGGGAGTATTTGCTGGAGAAGTGGGGACGAAGCTGCGCTTACTGTAGCAAAAAAGAGGTTCCCCTACAGATTGAACATGTGGTGCCGAAGGCGCGTGGTGGCTCAAACCGGATCAGCAATCTGACGCTGGCTTGTGGCCCCTGCAATACCAAGAAAGGCGCTCGTTCAATCGAAGAGTTTGTTAAGGATGGCGCGACACTAAGGCGCATTCTGGCGAAGCTAAAGGCCCCATTACGGGATGCTGCTGCCGTCAATAGCACTCGCTGGGCGCTGTTGAACGAGCTAAAAAAGACAGGACTCCCTGTTGAGTCTGCCTCCGGTGGCAGGACAAAATTCAACAGAAGCCAGCTTGGCATTCCCAAGACTCACGCGCTGGATGCGGTTTGTGTTGGAAAGATTGATGCAGTGACCGACTGGCGGCGACCAACGCTCACCGTCACTTGCATGGGGCGCGGCATGTACCAGCGAGCCAAGCTAAATAAATTCGGTTTTCCCCGAGGTCACTCCATCAGAGAGAAGCGAATCAAAGGATTTCAGACAGGAGATATTGTTCTGGCGATGGTGCCCGCCAGCAGCAAAAAAGCAGGGCGGCATATTGGGCGCGTTGCAATCAGAAAAACAGGCAGTTTTAATATACAGGCAGGTGGCAATGTTATTGAGGGGATCTCCCATAAGTATTGCCAGCTGATCCAACGGGGTGATGGCTATCGCTATCACCAGTCACAAACCAAGATAGCCAATTAAAGGAAGCGAGCACAGGGACAACCTTCGGTTGTCGCGCTATCCCTCCACCACCTAAAGGAAGTGGTTTCTCGCGCAAATATTTGATGAACGAGACCAACCCCCCCTCCCCTCGTCCGGGTACGCGCAAGCGCCCGGTGGATGAAGTGGAGCGCATGCTCCCCATGGGCCAGCTCTTTACCCTCGGCCTGCAACATGTGCTGGTGATGTATGCCGGTGCCGTGGCGGTGCCGCTGGTGATTGGCGGCAGTCTGGGGCTGCCCAAGGATCAAATCTCCTACCTTATCAGTTCGGATCTCTTCTGCTGCGGCATCGTCACCCTGCTGCAATGTGTCGGGATTGGCCGCTTTGCCGGGATCCGGCTGCCGGTCATCATGTCGGTCACCTTTGCCGCCGTGATGCCGATGCTGGCCATCGGAGCCAACCCGGATCTGGGGCTGACGGGCATCTTCGGCGCCACCATCGCCGCCGGTATCATCTCGACCCTGCTGGTGCCGCTGATAGGTCGGCTGATGCCGCTCTTCCCCACCGTCGTCACCGGGGTGGTTATCACCTCCATCGGGATCAGCATCATGCAGGTGGGGATCGACTGGATGGCAGGGGGGAAGGGCAATCCGGAATATGGCAGCCTGCGCTATATCGGCACCAGCTTTCTGGTGCTCGTCTTTATCCTGCTGGTGACACGCTTCACCAAGGGCTTTTTCAGCAATATCTCGGTGCTGCTCGGGATCATCTTCGGTTTCGTGGTGGCCATCGCCATGGGCGAAGTAAGCCTCGATGGCCTCGGCGAGGCAGCCTGGTTTGCCCCCATAGTGCCCTTCGCCTTCGGCTGGCCTACCTTCGATCCCATCTCCATCGCCACCCTGACGGTGATCATGCTGATCACCTTTATCGAATCCATGGGGATGTTTCTGGCCCTTGGCGACATCGTCGGCCATCCGGCCAGGCGCGGTGATATCGTACGCGGGCTGCGGGTGGATGGCATCGGCACCATTATTGGTGGGATATTCAACAGCTTCCCCCACACCTCCTTCTCCCAGAATATCGGTCTGGTGAGCGTGACTGGGGTGTCGAGTCGCTGGGTCTGTGTGATGTCGGGGGGGATCCTGCTCGCCTTTGGCTTCATCCCCAAGATGTCGGTGCTGGTCGCCTCCATCCCGCCCTTCGTACTGGGGGGCGCCGGTATCGTCATGTTCGGTATGGTGCTGGCCACCGGCATTCGCATCCTGGCGCGCACCGATTACAACAGCAACCGTCACAACCTCTATATCGTCGCCATCAGTCTCGGAATTGGCATGATCCCGACGGTCTCCGGGAATTTTTTCCAACAACTTCCGGCGCAGCTACAACCGCTTTTTCATAGCGGTATTCTGTTGGCCACCATCAGTTCGGTACTGCTCAACCTCTTCTTCAACGGCTATCAGCCTGATCTGACTCACCAGACCCGTCCTCTATTCGTTGGTCCCATCAAACCGCAACAAAAGCAGGCATAACAAACAGGCCCCCGGACAGCGAGACTGTCCGGGGGCCTGTTTGTTAATATCACCGCTGACCCAATCAGGCAGGCAACTGCGCGAAGCGTTCTACCGCCTGCGCTACCTGTGCCAGACTCCCCTGCCAGAAGGCGGCCTCACGGATATCCTGCCCCAGATGCTTGGCTACCAGATCTTCGGCGCTCATCCGGCCAGTATCGCGCAACAAGGCACGATAGGCCTCGGCAATGCCCTCTTCCCCCGCCGCCTTGCGGCTCATCAACTGCTGATAGACCCCGAGGCTGAACAGATAACCGAACAGATAGGGATAGTTGTAAAAGCCCAGCCCCGCGATGGAGAAGTGCGCCTTGGCCGCCCAGAACATGGGGTGATAGCGGGTCAGGCTCCCCTCATACCAGCGTCCCCACGCCTCGTCGGTCAACGCCTTGAGCCGCTCTGCCGACACATAACCCTGCGCTCGCTCGGCCACCAAGGCCTGCTCGAAATCGAAGCGAGCCGGGATATTGACCAGGAAGGTGGCCGCGCCGTCGGCCTCGGCCCAGGCGATGGCCAACTGCTCTTCCGGGCTTTGCGCCTGCTCGAACAGGGCGCTGCGCACCAGAGTCTCGGCAAAGATGGAGGCCGTTTCGGCCAGCGTCATGGGATAGCTACGCTGACTCATCGGCAGATCGCGGATCATCCAGTTGTGCCAGGCGTGACCCAGCTCGTGGGCCAAGGTAATGACATTGTCCATGGTGCCGGCATAGGTAACGAAGACCCGCGGTTCGACCGGTTCGGCAAACTTGGTGCAGTAGGCGCCGGTGCGGCGATTTGGCGTGGGCGCCGCATCAATCCACCCCTTCTCGGCCATCATGCGGGCAAACGCCCCCATCTCGGGATCGAAACGGCTAAAGGCATCGGCAATCAACTCAATCGCCTCATCAAAAGAAATGTCACGGCTGCTGGAAGCTGGCGGCGGCGCAAAGAGATCCTCCGGCCCCAGATCGTCAAGACCAAGGCGCTCGGCCATCAGCCCCAGCGCCCGCTGACCCAACCCACGGGCTCGCCAGGTTTCGCTCATCAGGGCATCGAGGGTGGCACGCTCGATATGGCTCTGGTGGCAGGAGAGATCCAGCGCATCGAGCACACGGGTGTTGCCGCGCTGACGGGCCAGCTCCAGCCGCCAGCCGTTAAGGGCATTGAGGATAGCGGCAACCGTCTCCTGCTCCCCTTCCCAACCGGCGCTGATGGCATTAAAGGCTTCTAAACGCAGCGCACGTATCGGGCTGGAGAGTAGATTGCTCGCCTCCGCCAGCCCCATCTCGCGGCCATCAATGGTCAAGCGGATCTTGCCCACCAGATCGTTGTAGAGGTTGCCCCAGGCGTGCAGGCCATCGGTGCCCAGACCGATCACCAGTTGCTCCGCCTCCACCGGCAGGCGCTGATCCTGCAAACGACGCTCGTGGCGCAGGCGGTACGCCTCCTCACCGAGCAGCGGATCACTCATCAGCGCGGCAAATTCATCTTCCGGCAACGCCAGCATCAGATCTTCCACCGGTGCCAGGGTCTTGAACAGATCGGCGTTGAGGGCGCGGGCACGGGACGCCAGCTGCTTGGCCTGCGGATCCCGCGCATCCTGACTGCCGCGGCACGCGGCCAGAATGGCGACGTTCCAGCCGATATGGCGAATATCACGGGCGCGCAGCCGCACTTCCCGCAAGAAATCCAGCAGCGCTGCGTCAGCGTCGCGCACCCCGTCCAGACCCGCCATATAGCTGGCCAGCTCTTCCAGCGCGTGGCGGGCTGCGTGCATGTCCGCTTCCAGCTCTGGGCTGTAGAGGCCCGGGTAGATATGGTCGTTATTCCACTGTTGTTGATACATAACTTCTCGCAAAGGCCTTTATCGGGAGGCGCAACAGACCTGCGGGCAGCAAGTCCGAAACCGGGCAACCCGAAGGCCAAAAAATGAAGAGAGGAAAAAAGAGACAATGGCCCGCAAGCTCGCTTATCCCTTGGCCGGGGCAAGACGGCTCACCAGCGTCATCACGGCAACCAGCAGCAGACCCGCCACCACACCGGCCACGGCGTTGAGCAGAGTCGGCGTCACCGCCGCCAGTACGGCCCCCACAGTGGGCAGGGTGGCGACAACTGCGGCTGCACCTTCAATCAGGTGATGGGCAAAGGGCCAGCCATGCACCAGAATGCCGCCGCCCACCATAAACATGGCGATGGTGCCGACCAGTGCCAGCAGGTGCATCAGACGAGGAGCCGTCACCAACAGTCCCTGCCCCACCGCGCGGCGCAGGGCGCTGCCATCGGGCTTTTGCAGCAGATGCAGACCGATGTCATCGAGCTTGACGATCAGCCCCACCAACCCGTAGACCCCGATGGTCATCAGCAGGGCGATGCCCGCCACTACCGAGAGCTGCAGCGCGAGGCTTGCTCCCTGTACCGTGCCAAGGGCGATGACGATGATCTCGGCAGAGAGAATAAAATCGGTGCGGATTGCTCCCTTTACCTTCTGCTGCTCGAAGGCCACCAGATCATCGGGAATAGAAGCTGTGTGTGCCTCACCCTCGCTCACTTCATGAGGCAGGAACTTGTGGGCCAGCTTCTCGGCCCCCTCAAAGCAGAGGTAGGCGCCTCCCAGCATCAAAAGCGGCGTGATAAGCCATGGGACCAGGGCACTGATGGCGATGGCGGCAGGCACCAGAATCAGCTTGTTGCGAAATGAGCCCTTGGCCACCGCCCATACCACCGGCAACTCCCGCTCGGCACGCACCCCGGATACCTGCTCCGCGTTGAGGGCCAGATCATCCCCCAACACCCCAGCGGTCTTCTTCGCCGCCATCTTGGTCATCAGCGCCACGTCATCAAGCACGCTGGCGATATCATCGAGCAGGGCCAACAAACTGGTTCCAGCCATATCAAAGATCCCTTATATCAGTGAGAAACGTCTTCCCGAAAAATGTCTCGCGCTTGTTCACCACGACCTTGGTCATCAGCGCCACATCATCAAGCACGCTGGCGATATCATCGAGCAGGGCCAACAAACTGGTTCCGGCCATATCAAAGATTCCTTATATCAGTGAGCCCCCCCCCCGGGAGAGAGGTGTACGTCCCGATAACCACCAGGGTCAACAGGACCACCTCATGGCGAGCGCAGGCCATCATCGGCCGCGCCAAGAATCGGGCGCTCGCCATCGGGGGTTACGTCTTTCGAGCAAAAGATGGCACAGTGTAACGAGAAGCCGCCGTTTCGGCAGCACCCCTGAGCCATTTGATCTTGGTTCCCTCTGAATCACCTCAAGGAGTTCCCATGCAACCCTGGCAACCTCTGCTCGATCTCTGGTTTGGCGACGAGGCCGATGACGCCCTCCGGGCCACCCGGCAAGCCCCCCTCTGGTGGGGAAAAAGCAGCGAAACGGATGCCCTGCTGGCCAGCCGCTTCGGCGAGCTGGCACAGGCAGCGGCCGAAGGCAGCCTCGCCCACTGGGCCGATGCCCCCAGCGGTCGACTGGCGCTGATCCTGCTGCTCGACCAGTTGCCGCGTAATATCCATCGCGGCACGCCTGCGGCCTTTGCACAAGATCCGCTGGCAAGGGATCTCTGCCTGAAAGGGTTGTCCATCGGGGCAGACCAATCCCTCTCGCCACTGGCGCGGGTCTTCTTCTATCTGCCGCTGGAACATGCCGAATCCCGTGAACAGCAAGCCAGAAGCGTGGCGCTGTTCGAAGCACTGGCAGCGGAGCAGGCCGATACACCGGCGCAAGCAACCTTCGCCGGATTTGCCGACTTTGCCCGCCGCCATCAGGTGATCATCGAGCGCTTTGGCCGCTTCCCCCATCGCAACGACATACTGGGTCGCATCAGCACACCGGAAGAGGTGGAATTTTTGCAGCAACCTGGCTCCGGCTTCTGACACCGCCATATAAAAAATCCCCGCCAGATGGCTGGCGGGGAGAGTGGATGGATGACAACTGTCGGCGTTACTGAATGCGGTAGCGGGATATCTGCTGGTGGATGCTCTCGGTGGTGACATTGAGCTCCTCGGCCGCGGCCGAGGTCTCTTCCGCAGTGCTGCTGGTCTGCTGCACGACCTGAGCTATCTGCTCCACCTGATGGGCAATCGACTCGGCGGCAGCGCTCTGCTCGCGAATGGCGTTGGTGATCTCGCCCACCTGATCCATTACCCGGTGCGATGCACTGCGGATCTCGGAAATAATGGCGCCGCTCTCCGTCGCCATGGCAACCCCCTGGCTCACCTTCTCCTCCACCAGATTCATGCGGGAGACCGTATTGTTCGACTCCTGCTGGATGGCCTCTACGGTGGCGGAGATCTCCTGGGTGGATTGGGCTGTGCGCTCAGCCAGTTTGCGCACCTCATCCGCCACCACCGCAAAGCCACGGCCGGACTCCCCGGCCCTCGCCGCTTCAATGGCCGCGTTCAAGGCCAGCAAGTTGGTCTGCCCCGCCACATCACGGATCACGTTGACCACACCGCCAATGCGCGAAATACCCTCACCCAGCGCAATGACCTCGGCCGAGGCCTGCCGGATCGAGTCGGCTATCTCGTTGATGGCATGGACGGTGCGATCGATGGTTCTGCCCCCCTCGGTCGCCAGCTGCCCTGACTCATTGGTGATACGACTCGTCTCCTGAGTACGTTGGGAGATATCTGTGATGCTGACCGTCATCTCTTCCACACCGGCGGCGATCAGACTGGTGGCATCATTGGCCTGACTGGCCGAGCTGGCCAAGTGCTGCGCTGCCTGGGAGAGGGATTCGGCGGTGCTCTTGATCTGCAAGCTACCGACGGAAAACTCGGTAAATGTCTGTTGCAGCGTATCGAGCAACCGGTTAACCGCATTGAGGGTCAGGCCAATCTCATCCTGCTGTCTGACATCCGCTCTGAGGGTAAAGTTGAGGTCGCGCTGGATCCGGGTCAGGGTATCCATGGCGGTGCGAAGGGGGTTGGCTACCTGATTGAACAACCAGACAAACAGTCCCAACGTCAGCACTGTGGTACCACCGGCGATAAACAGCAGGGTTTGCATGCTGTTGTCGTAGTTTTCCTTGCCTTGCGCCTTCAGCTCCAATCCCAAATCAATATTGAAGTTGACGTGAAGCTCGATCGCTTTGGCAAACTGGTGAAACAGATTAGTGGCCTCTCCCGCCAACATATCTCGCGCCTCGTCGTTCTTGTTTTGCCTGGAGAGCTGCAGCACCTTGTCTATCTCCTGATAATATTGCGCGACAATACGTTGATCATCGTCGGTCAGGCGCCGATCTTCGTCATTGGAGAGCAGCTCGGCCTTATATTTGTCAAGCAGCGAATTGATCTGTCCCCGTATTTCGGTAATACCCGTTTCGATCTGCTGCATCTTGCTTGTATCGGTATTGAGCACATGTGTCTGCACCAGTGAGTGCAATTCATAGAAATCGGCCTGTACCTCCTTGATCAGCGAAATACTGGGCACTGTATTATCCGTTACATAGCCTAAATCCCGATTGGCCGAATCGAGGCGGTTGATACTGAACCAGCTGAGGAAAATGAGTGCAAGAATAACCAGCAGGGCTATCAGTTGCAGTCGGCGAGCAATATTCATAACCATACACTCCAGATGGAAACTCTCTAGCAGTGTAGACGAGCCATAAACAACAACGGCCCGCATTGGCGGACCGTTGTTGTTTATTTTTCATGGCGTTGTGATCAGGCCTTGGCTGGTTCACGCTCGCCCAGTTCATCGGTCTCGCCCAGACTGTCTTCGGTCTTGGCCACCACGCTGGCGGCGATGGCGTTACCCAGCACGTTGGTGGCAGAGCGGCCCATGTCGAGGAAATGGTCGATCCCCAGCAGCAGCAGGATGCCCGCTTCCGGAATATGGAACTGGTTCAGGGTGGCGGCAATCACCACCAGAGAGGCGCGCGGTACCCCGGCCATCCCTTTGGAAGTGACCATCAGCAGCAGCAGCATGGTGATCTGCTGGGCCATGGAGAGCTCGATGCCATAAGCCTGGGCGATGAACATCACCGCGAAGGTGCAGTACATCATGGAACCGTCGAGGTTGAAGGAGTAACCCATCGGCAGCACGAAGCTGGCGATGCGCTTGTCACAACCGAACTTCTCCAGACGATCCAGGGTCTTCGGATAGGCAGCTTCAGAGCTGGCGGTAGAGAATGCCAGCAGGATGGGTTCGCGGATCATCGCCAGCAACTTGATGACGCGACCACGCAGGAAAATGCTGCCCATGGCGATCAGCAGCAGCCAGAGGCAAGCCAGCGCGATGTAGAACTGAGCCATGAAGCTGCCGTAGGTCACCAGAATGCCCAGACCCTCTTTGGCCACCATGGCGGAGATGGCACCAAACACCGCGAACGGCGCAAAGTTCATCACGTAGCCGGTCACTTTCAGCATGATCTCGGCGGCGCTGGCCATCAGCACCACCACCGGCTTGGCCAGATCACCCAGCGCGGCAGCAGCCAGACCAAAGAACAGCGAGAACACCACGATCTGCAGGATCTCGTTGGTGGCCATCGCCTCGACCACACTCTTGGGAATGGCGTGGGTCACGAAATCTTTCAGGGTAATGGCGCCGGCCGCAATCCCTGAGCTGGCGGTGTCATTGGGCAGGGAGAGGGAGAGGCCCACGCCCGGCTGCATCAGGGTCACCATCACCAGACCCAGGCTCAGGGACATCAGGGAGGCCAGCATGAACCAGCCGAGGGTTTTTGCGCCGATGCGACCGACAGTGCGGGTATCGCCCATCTTGGCGATGCCGACCACCAGGGTGGTGAACACCAGCGGGGCGATGATCATCTTGATCAGTCGCAGGAAGATATCGGTGAGGATGGTGATGTTATTGGCAAAATCCGCCGCCTGATCTGCGGCAAACATGCGATAGCCCTGGCCGGTTAGGATGCCAAACATCATGGCGATGAGGATGGCAACCGTCAGTTTATTCATTTTCATGGGGGAGTCCCGGGTTTGATTGGTGCAAGCCGTAAACAATGGCGTGGGAGCCACTACAGTCCGTTTTTGTGATCCGGGCCGTTGATTCCTGGCGGCCGGTATGCTGGGAGAATGCCTAAAAGCAGGGGGTAAATCCAGAGGCTTCACTAGAATTTTATGCTGTCATTAGGTGTATGTGATATGGATCTTGCAAACCACCAATATTAATCGCTGTTTGTTTTAATTGTGGCAAGATATTTCGCGTTGAGGGTTCGCTCATCGATTGCCCGTGGCAACAGGCGAAAAGTGAGCAGCGCCGAGATGCGGTGCTGCACCTGCATCTGGGCCATAAAGAGATCCGGTTCATCCTCGTCAAACCCGAAGATCGGCCGCGATGGCGTCACCCTGACAGCATCACGGGTAATGGTCAGCTCATCGACGCCGAGCCAGCTATAGCCTTCTGCGAGCGCCAGCTCCCCTGCCCGCTTGAGCACATATTTGCGGGCGGTCTCCCTGTCCACCAGATCGTTGCCGACAAACTCAAGCTGCCATTTGTCCGGGCCAAGCCGGGTCTGGGAGAAACCGGTCTGGCCATTCCAGAACGACTTTTCACTTTCATAAGGAGTGGCGCAGCCCACCAGCAGCAAGGTGAGCACCAGCAGACAAACCGGTTTGAACAGAGATGCAGGCACAGAAGACCTCGGCTAGTGGTGTGGGCAACTGAGCCGTTACTACAGCACAAACCCCGGTGGCGGCACAATCACAGTGGCCATCTCCGATCTCCCTTTCTTCTACCCGTCTCTGTTCGCTGCCGCCTCTGCCCGCCCTTCCGGCCTGATCCGCCAGTCCTGGCCTCGCACCGGCGCCGAATTGCGCGCAAAAGAAAAGGCCTTGTCGTTTGACAAGGCCTTTACCGGGGAATTTGGTCGGTGTGAGAGGATTCGAACCTCCGACCCTCTACACCCCATGCAGATGCGCTACCTGGCTGCGCTACACACCGACGGAGTCAGCTCGGCTGACGGGGGCAGAGTTTATGGAGATGACCCCGCCCTGTCAACAGGGAAACACTGCCAATTCCCCGACCACGGTGCGTTCGCCTGCTTTGCGAACAATCAGCGGTTAAAGGTCAGCCGCTTGCCTAAAATTCCGTCACTGACCTGACCGTTCTGCCAGGCGATCTGGCCGTTCACCAGGGTCATCTCCACCGTGCTGTGGAAGCGGTAGCCATTGAAGGGCGACCAGCCGCAGTGGTAGAGAAGGTTGTCATCGTTGACCACATAGGGCTTGCCCAGATCCAGCAACACCAGATCGGCGAAGTAACCCTCGCGAATGTAACCGCGATCTTCCACCTGAAAACGCTCGGCCACCGCGTGGGAGGTCTTCTTGACGATGGTCTCCAGAGTGAACACGCCGTTGTGGTAGAGCTCCAGCAGCGCCTGCAGGGAGTGTTGTACCAGCGGCACACCGGACGGCGCCTTGAAGTAGCTGTTCTGCTTCTCTTCCCATGTATGGGGAGCGTGGTCGGTGGCGATGATGTCGAGCACGTCATTGCGCACGGCATCTAGCAGGGCGTGCTGGTCAGCCGCGCTCTTCACCGCCGGGTTGCACTTGATCTGGCTACCCAGGGTGTCGTAATCGGCCTCGTTGAAGAACAGATGGTGTACACACACCTCGGCGGTGATGTTCTTGTCCTTCAGCTCACGCAGATCCGGGGTGGCGGTAAACAGCGACAGCTCCTTGGCGGAGGTCAGATGCAGCACGTGCAGCTTGGCGCCGTACTGCTTGGCCAGCGCCACCGCCATGCTGGAGGATTTGTAGCACGCCTCGTCACTGCGAATGCGGCCATGCTCGCCCATCGGCACATTCTCGCCCCACTTGGCCCGCGCGGCCTCTTCCGCCTTGGCGATAGTCGGGGTGTCTTCACAGTGGGTGACGATCATCACCGGACTCTCGCGGAAGATGGCCGCCAGGGTCTCCTGGTTATCCACCAGCATGTTGCCGGTCGAGGAGCCCATGAACACCTTGACCCCGCAGGACTGCTTGGGATCGAGCCGTTTGATCTCTTCAAGGTTGTCGTTGGTGGCGCCGAGATAGAAGCTGTAGTTGGCCGCAGAGGAGTTGGCAGCGATCTGGTATTTGGCTTCGAGGGCATCGAGGGTAGTGGTCTGGGGATTAACGTTGGGCATTTCCATGAAACTGGTGGTGCCACCAGCGACGGCGGCCCGGGATTCACTGGCGATGGTCCCCTTGTGGGTCAATCCCGGCTCCCGAAAGTGGACCTGATCATCAATCATTCCGGGGATAAGGTGACGCCCTGCGGCATCGATGACCAGCGCATCCGGCGCCTCGATATCGGGTGCAATGCGGGCAATCCGTTCCCCCTCGATCAACACGTCGGAGGCATAGATGCGGCCTTCGTTGACCAGGGTGGCATTCTTGATAAGCAGTTTGTTCATGGGGCGTTCCAGTTCCTTTGCCGATAATCGCGAGTCATAATATCGCAAACTGCCCTTTCGCTATAGCAAGGCCTGACTGATGAAGTTATTTGTAAGAGATTTGACCGTGATCGACTCCAGCTACCTGTGCGAACGCCGCGGCATGGTGGGCGAGAGCTGGCTGGTAGATATCGAAATGTGCGGTGAGCTCAACGAAATGAGCATGCTGCTGGACTTTGGCCGGGTAAAGAAGCTGATCAAGTCGATCATCGATGAAGAGGTGGATCACAAGCTGCTGGTGCCGACCGAGTGCCCGCTGATCCACATCGAGACTCTGGACGGTGACGAGAGCACTGTGGATCTGCTGCGCCCGGAGCGCTCTATCCACCTGCGTTGCCCCACTCAGGGCTTTGCCTTTATTGAAGCCCCGCAAGTCGATAAAGATTCGGTGACCCGCTACCTGCTGGCAGTACTGGCCAAACGGCTGCCGGACAATATCAAGGATCTCTCCCTGACCCTGCGTCAGGAGGCGATCACCGGTGCCTTCTACCACTACAGCCACGGCCTGAAAAAGCACGATGGCAACTGCCAGCGCATCGCCCACGGCCACCGCTCTCCCATCGAGATCCACGTCGATGGTGAGCGCGATGATGAACTGGAACTCAACTGGGCCGAACGCTGGAGCGATATCTACCTCGGCACCGAAGAGGACAAGGTGGCGCTGACCGAGCTGGCGTTGAGCCCTCGCGCCAATACCCAGCTGGGTGATCACCATCTGGGTTTCAAATATGTGGCACCGCAAGGGCTGTTCCAGCTGGCCATTCCCGCCGCAGAGGTGGAGATGATCGACACCGACACCACGGTCGAGCTGCTGGCCTGCTACATCGCCCGCGAAGTGAAGCAGATGGTGGGCGATAAATTCGTCAAAATTGTCGCCTATGAAGGGGTGGGCAAAGGCGCTATCGCCTACGCCTAAGCGCTCAGCTTACCCCATTAACTACAAGGCCCCGCATCTGCGGGGCCTTGTGTTTTAAGTTCCGACTAATCAGGCGATGAGGCGAAAACGCTTGACCAGGCTCTCCTGCTGCTCGGCCAGGGAGTCCAGCTGCTGGCTGGTCTCGGCCACCCGCTCAATCCCCTGATAGTTGAGGTCCGAGATATCGGAGATGCGGTTGAGGTTGGTGGCGATATCGGCGCTGGTGGCCTGCTGCTGCTCGGCCGCAGAGGCGATCTGGCTCGACATGTCGCTGATCAGCACCACGATCCCCTGCACCTCCTCCATGGCGTTGTTGGCATGAGAGCTCTGATCGACACAGCTGTCCATCTCGCGGGAGCACTCCTGCATCACGGTCACCGCCTTGGCAACCCCCTGCTGCAGGTTCTCGATCATGGTCTGGATCTCGCTGGTGGATTGCGCGGTGCGGCCCGCCAGACTGCGCACCTCGTCCGCCACCACCGCAAAGCCGCGCCCCTGCTCGCCGGCCCGCGCCGCTTCGATGGCGGCGTTGAGGGCCAGCAGATTGGTCTGCTCGGCGATGCCGCGAATAACATCGAGGATATTGCCGATCTGGCTGCTCATGGCGCTCACATCGCCAATCACCTTGCCAGTCTGCTGCAACTTGCCCGCCAGTTGATGGGTGGTGGTGATGTTACCCGCCATCACCTTGCGCCCCATTTCGGAGGCCTTCTCCACATCCTGCACCCGCTCCAGGGTCTGATTGGCCGCCTGCGCCACCTCCCGCACCGAGGCCTCCATCTGGGTCATGGCGGCGGCGACCGAGGCGGTCTCCTGCCGCTGTTTCTCCAGATCCGCCCGCACTGATTCGGTGGTGTGGCGATTCCCGTGGGCGGCATCGTTAAGCTGAGCAGACGCTTGTGAAAGCTGTGCCAGCACCTCCCCCATCTGGGCAATCAGCAGGTTGATCTGGCTGCCCAGCTGGCCGAATTCGTTCTTGCTCTGAAAACCGATGCGCTGGGTCATGTCGCCCTGAGTCACTTCGGTCAGCACCCGCAGCAGCTCCCTGAGCGGACGGCGAATGGCCTTGCCCAGGGTATAAGCCACCAGCATGGCGATCAGGATGGCGACGACGATGCTGGTTCCCTGTGTCAGGGTGCTCTGGCTCTGTGTGGCTTTGGCGTGCTGAATGCTTTGACTCATCAGCTGCTGACTCTGGCCGGTGATCCGCTCAAGCCGGTTCTGGATCTCGACGATGAGAGCGCTCGCCTGCTTGCTCTTCTCCCGCATCTGTTCCTGCTGCTTCATCAGCGCCAGATACTGGGAGAGCACGCCTTCGCTTGCGGTGGTGTCGCGCACAAAGCCGTGAACATAGTGGCCCATGTCGTTCTCGAAGTTCTTCAGCTCCCCCTGCAGATCCTTGATGGTGCTGTTGAACCCCTCGATCTGCATCTTGTTGCGCTTGAGCGCCCCTTCGATGGGGGCCGGAATGGTCTGATTGAGGGCGTCCATGGTGGAGAGTTCGATGGCGGAAAGCTTGGTGGTCAGGGTCTCGGAGAGCATCTTGATAAAGCTGTCGTCGATGGTGACCATCATGTCACCCAGACTCTTCTTGAACTGGGGCAGACTGACCTGAAACTGCCCCTTGGCCAGATTGACCTTGTGCAGCCGGGTAAGCAGTGCCTCGTGTTCGCCGGGCAGGGTGTCGGTCAGTTGCAGGTAGCTGTCGACCTGCTGGCTGAGCGTGCTCATCTCCCCTTGCAGCTCGGGGTGGTGGGCGACCTGCTGGCGCAAGGCGTCAAGACTCTTGCCTACCGCGGCCTTGGCCTGTTTCAGTTCGGCCACTTCGGCCGGCAGCTGTTTGGGATCCTGCTCGGTGAGCACATCCCCCAGCCACTTGTTGGCGCTGAGCAGGGTGATCTGGGTCTGACTGCTAGCAATCACCAGCGGCATAGACTGCTGGGTAACCTGCTCCAGTGCGTTCCCCAGAGTCTCCTGACTACGAAATGTGAGCAGTGAACTGGCCACCATCACGGCCACCAGGATCGCGAAGCCAAGGTAGACTCGCTGCAAGATGGAGAGATCCGACATTGTTTGTTTCATTATTGTCCCGCTGTATATGCAAAAGTCCCTTGCCTGAGTACCCCGTCCTTTTGATACCCTGCAGACCACCCTGAACAGGCGCTGCAGATGACGTCCCTCTGGCTATCGGTATTTTTAACAATAACTGAAGGGAATGGGACATCAGCTGTGTCAAATGTCGGCTTGTGTCACACTTGGCGTGCTGCTCGCCCCCCTTTCGGGAGCCGCTTGGGGTTCTAGTTCAATTTTCTGTTTCATATAAGGGAGTTAGCCATGGCGCAAGAAACCATTTTCAGCAAAATCATCCGTAAAGAGATCCCCGCCGACATCCTTTATCAAGACGATCTGGTCACCGCATTCCGGGATATCCAGCCCAAGGCCAAGACCCATATTCTGATCATCCCCAATGTGCTGATCCCCACCGTCAATGACGTGGAAGCCGAACATGAACTGGCCCTTGGCCGGATGTTCACCGTGGCCCGCAAACTGGCCAGCGAGGCGGGCATCGCCGAAGATGGCTACCGCCTCATCATGAACTGCAACCGCCACGGCGGGCAGGAGGTCTACCACATCCACATGCATCTGGTCGGTGGCCAGCCGCTGGGACCGCTGCTCAGCCTGTAATGAATCGCAACGCCTCAACCTGCCGCAGCGCCCTGTTGCTCTGCGGCGCCCTGCTGTTGCTGGGAGGCTGCGCCTCCCGCTGGCAGGATATGTTCGTCTCCTACTCCGATCAGATGGTGCCCCTGCGCAACCAGCTGCTGCTGGGCCATGCCGCCGAGGCGCTGCCCGAGGTGCGCGACTCCACCCTGGGGGATGACACCTTTGTGCTGGATCGGCTCGAACAGGGGCGCATTGCCTGGCTGGCGGGTCAGGATGCGGGTAGCAAGCAGGCGTTCACCGCCGCCGACAGCCGCCTTCAGTGGGAAGACAATCAGGCCGAATACCGGCTGAGCCATGGTCTGGATCAGGTGGGCAGTCTGCTCACCAACGATCAGTCGATGGCCTATCGTACTCCCGATTACGAACGCACCATGCTGCATCACTATCTGGCCCTCAACTATCTGCAACGGGGTGATGCCGATGGTGCCCTGGTAGAGGTGCGCCGGGCCAATCAGGTGCAGGAGCAGGCCCTGAAACGGCGAGCCGATGAGGTGCGCAAGGCGAAGGATGAGAGCGAAGAGGCCGAAGCAGAAGGCGAGATGCGCCAGCTGATGTCGCGCGGCGCACCGGATCTCGACCGGTTGATCGGCAAGGTCAAAAACGGTTTTCAGAACGCCTACACCTTCTATTTTTCCGCCGTGCTCTATGAGGCGGCCGGGGATCTCAACGATGCCTGGGTCGACTATCAGCGCGGCTACCAGATAGCGCCGGACAACCGCAGCCTGCAAGATGCCTTGCTGCGTCTGGCGCGGCTGCGTGGCTCACCGGACGAGATCCGCGAGACCGAGAAAAAGATAGGCCGCAAAGCGCCGCCGCTTGCAAAAGATCAAGGCCAGCTGGTGGTGCTGTTTGAAGATGGTTTGATCCCGGCACGGCGCGAACTGTTCCTGCCGCTCCCCATCTCCACCTCCCGCGGCGATTTTCGCACCTTTACCGTCGCCATCCCCTATTACGATAATCGGGCCAGCGACACCGGCCCGCTGACGGTGGAAGTCGGCAAACGGGCCTGGCAGACCAGCGAGCTGGTCAGGCTGGAAGCGCTGGCCGCCAAAGATCTGCAGGAGCGGCTGCCCGGCATGCTGACCCGCCAGGCGCTGCGACTGGTGGCCAAGGAGCAGATGCGCCGCACCGCCGCCAAAGAGGGAGGGGATGTGGGCAATATTCTGGTGGGGATCTTCAACACCCTCTCGGAGCGGGCCGATACCCGCAGTTGGCTGACGCTGCCAGCTCAGGCATCGAGCTGGCAGGGGATGGTGCCGGCAGGTGAAATCAATCTCACCCTGGGCGCGGGGGCAGCCCAGCGGCAATTGCCGCTCACCATCCACAAGGGCCGCACAACCCTGGTCTGGGTACAGCGCCTCGGCGCCGGTCTGACCACCAGGGTGATGCCGCTCTGAGCAGACGGCGAAGAGAGATGAGCAAGACAATTAACCGGGCAGGCACACTCGCGGCCCCACTCACCCCGATTAAGGAGAGCAAGATGAAAGCATACGGGTTGGCCCTCGGGCTCGCGCTGCTGCTGACCGGCTGCGCCACCAACACCTCCGGCGTGGCGCTCTATGGCCCGGCGGGCGGTGCACCAGTGGCAGAGCAGCATCAAAACGTCAACGTCACCCTGACCGAGCTGAGCCGCCGCCAGCAAAATGGCCTGCTGCAGGTCAATGTGGCCGCCGCCAGCACCCAGCGCGGCGATAACAAGCTGCAATATATCTTCTATTGGTATGATGAGGCCGGTCAGGAGGTCGCCAGCGATGGCCGCGGCTGGACCCCCATCAAGCTGCATGGCTATCAGACCCGCACCCTCTCGGCCCTGGCGCCCAGCCCGGCGGCGCAAGGTTACCGGATTTACGTACGCGAAGTGATTGAGGAATCCTACTGATGAAAATGAATCATGCCCTGCTGATCCTGACTGGCGCGTTGCTCTTGGGCGGCTGCTCCAGCACTACCGTCAGCTATGGCGATCCCACTGAAACCGAAACCGTTACCGTCGATTACGGCTCAAGCGACCTGCAGGCCATCGCCGACAAGATGGCGGACTCCATGCTCGCCTCCCCTGCCACCAGCGAGATCACCGCTGGCGGTCGTCCGGTGATGTTTATGGACTCCATCCGCAACAAGACCTCCGAGCACATCGATACCGAAGCGATCACCGATACCATCCGCACCAAGTTGCTGCGGGCCGGCAAGTTCCGCTTCGTCGACATGAGCAAGGTGGCCGCCGTCAAGCAGCAGCTCGAATACCAGCAGAGCAGCGGCATGGTGGATCCTGCCTCCATGGTGCGTCTGGGCAAGCAGACCGGTGCCCGCTACATGGTCTATGGCAACCTCGCCAGCATCGTCAAGGACAATGGCAAGGTGAAGGATGTCTACTACCAGATGACCATGAACCTGATGGATCTGCAAAACGGCGAACTGCTGTGGGCCGATCAGAAAGAGATCCGCAAACAGGCGAAGAAATCCACCTTTGGCTGGTAACAGGCTCCTGGTGACAGGCAACTGTGATCCGCTACTGGCCAGCCTGCCCGCCCCCTGGCGGGAGGGGCAGCTGGAACCACTCGGGTTAGGTCTGACCAACTGCAACTATCGACTGCGCCTCCCCTCGGGGCGCAGTTACTTTTTGCGTCAGGGCCACTCCGACCCGGTGCGCCTTGGCATCGACCGTCCCACCGAGTGGCAGCTTTATCAGGGGGCGATGGCAGAAGGGTTGGCGCTGCCCTGCCACTATGGCGATCCCGCCAGCGGTCTTATGCTGCTCGAATGGTGCGATGAGCCAAACTGGGTACACGCGGCGCCACCGGAAGCCGATCAGTCCCGCCTGCTGGCTGAGGTGCTGCGCAAGCTCCATCGCCTGCCGCTGCCTGCGGTAGTGATGGCGGTGCGGGCTCACGCCGCAGGCTATCGCACCAGACTGGCCCACATCCCCTCCTGGCTGCCCGCCCTGGAGCGGAGCTTGCTCGCCAGCAGTGAGCCAAATGATTGCTGGCGCCCTTGCCACCATGATCTCAATCCGGCTAACTTGTTGGGAAGCAAACCCTGGGTCATCGACTGGGAGTATGGCGCGGCAGGTCACCCCGGCTTTGAGCTCGCCAGCATCCAGCGCACCCATGAGTGGCCCGCCGAGCGGCGCGACGAGCTGGAAGCGCACTATCTGCAGGCCCTGCCGCGCCACCAGTGGCCCGATTTTCAGAGCGAGGCATTTTTACCCTGGGTCGACTATATCGGCCTGCTCTGGGCCCTGCTGATGACAGAGCAACAGCCCTCACTCGACTATGACACCCTGATCGCCATCAACCGGCAACGACTGGAGTAACAGATGATAAACAAGGTGCGCTGGCACAAGCCGAAAACCTGGGGTCTGCTGCTGATCGGCCTGCTGCTGACCGGCTGCTCCACCCGGGTGATCTACTACTGGCTCGATACCGCCATCATCTGGCAGCTGGATGACTACTTTGCCCTCTCCTATTCGCAGAAGGATTTGCTCAGCCGCGAAGTGAAGGGGCTGATGGCCTGGCACCGCCAGCACGAGCTGCCGCGCTACGCTAGGGATCTCGATGCACTGGCCAAGGCGGTGGCCAGCCCCATGACGCCGGAGCAGATCTCGACCAACCTAGATGCGGTGCAGCAGAGCCTGACCCGCACGCTGGAAAATACTATCCCCCGCGCGGTCAGGCTGGCGCGCACCCTGACCGATGAGCAGGTGGCCCGCTTTATGACCGATCGGGTCAAGCGGCAACAGGAGCGGCAAAAGGACTTTGCCACTGAGCCCAAAGAGCAGATGCTGGCAGAGTTTCGCGACAAGATGAACAAGCGGCTCGAGTTCTGGATTGGCGAGGTGAAACCGGCACAGGCACCACTGGTGGCCCAGTGGGCCGAATGGCAATACGAGCTGATGCCCCCCTGGCTCGAGTTTCAGGAGTCCTGGACCCAGGAGCTGGACAGGCTGATGAAGCAGCGCCAGAGTCCCGACTTTACCCGCGAGCTGACTGACCTGCTGGCCGAGGGGGATGGGCTGATGGATGGCCGCTTTACCGGCTATACCGAACAGTCGCGCCAGCGTACCGTCAACTGGCTGAGCGCCATGAGCCAGTCGCTGGATATCTCCCAGCGGGCCCATCTCTACTCCCTGCTCAAGGGTTATGCCCGCGACTTCAAGCAGATGAGCGGCAGCTGACAGCCAGCACCGAATGGTGCCATGCGCCCGGGGCAACCTTGTTCAAACCGGGCGCATGTGGTAGTTTGCCCTCTCTATTTATCGGGAATTAACTTTTGCGCCTTATCGACAAAGTAAAACTGGTGCTGGTAACTCTGGTTATCGCCCTCACCCTGCTTTGTTCCATCGCCCGAATGGAAGGCCCGCTGCTACCCGCATCGCCCCAGAGTGAACAGCAGCAGACTCAGGTGTTCAATCAGCTTAGCGACAGCGATGATGGCATCATCAAGTTTGTCGGCAGCCATCAGAATCACCTGCTGCGTCTCGAACAATCCCTGCGCAGTGACAACCAGCCCAAGAGTGTGGTCTACGAGCTGATCCAGAGCTGGTCGGCCCAGGCCATCCTGCTGTTGCTGCTCGGCTGGCTGATGCTGACCCCCGAGCTCTATCACAAACAGAGTTTTCGCGATCGCTTTGGCGCGATCCACCGGCGCCATCTACAGCGCCAACATCTGCAATACCGCTTCACCCAGAGCTATCTGAGCGCCTGACCCCGGAGGGGCTGGCACATCCACTGTTTGCTCATCTCCTCTTCCTGACGGATCCGGCAACTGCCTGATCCGCATCTGATGCATCCCATTTTTTGCGCCTTGCCGAGCCTTGTTGCTATCGGCCCGGGCACCATTCTCCTGACAGAGGCTTGTTTGCCATGAGAAAGAGCAATCGCACCGTTCTCAACCGCATGAGCAAGTGGCAGTACGCACTGCTGCTGTTGATGCTGTTGACCTTTACCTTTTACTCCCTGCCCACCTTTTTTGGTGAGCAGCCCTCCCTCGGCCTGCACGGACAGCAGCGCCTGACCACCCAGCAACAGATGCTGCTGAGCGACAAGCACCTGACCCCGGTCAAAGTGATCGAGCAACCTGAGCGGGTCGAGCTGGTCTTTGCCAGTCAGGGCGAGCAGCAGCGCGCCAAGCAGTTGCTGGAGCAGCAAGGGGTCGACAGTGCCGCCCTGACCCTGGAGTTTCACTCCAACGCACCGACCTGGATCACCCGCCTTGGCGCCGACCCCATCAAGCTGGGGCTCGATCTGCGTGGCGGCTCCCAGCTGCTGATCGGGGTGGACGTGGACTTTGTCATCGACAATCAGACCAAGAATCTGGTGGATACCCTGCGCACCCGTTTCCGTGAAGCCAACCTGCGCGGCGCCAGCGTCACGCGCAGCGCACAGGGCGCCGTAGCCGTCACCCTGCCGGAGGTCGCCGAACAGGAGAGCTGGCTCGCCATCATCAAGGAGAGTGCCGGTACCCGACAGGATCAGTGGAAGCTGACCCGCTCCGGCAATGATCTGAAACTGGTGCTGAGCGATGCTGAGCGCACCCTGCTGGTCAACAACGCCGTGACCCAGAACCTGTCGATCCTGAAAAAACGGATCAACGAGCTCGGCATCGTCGAGGCCTCGGTGGTGCGTCAAGGTCAGGATGGCATCCGTATCGAACTGCCCGGAGTACACAACCCCAAACAGGCGAAAGAGGTGATCGGCGCCACCGCCTCGCTGGCCTTCTACGAGGCCAAGGCCGACAGCCACTTCTATATCGCCGATCGCAACGGTCAGGCCGTCGGCATGGCACGCAAGCCGGTGCTGACCGGCGAGCACATCGTCGATGCCCGCGCCAACATGGGCGAGATGGGTCAACCCCAGGTCAATATCGTGCTCGACACCCTGGGTGGCAGCAAGATGAACCAGTTCAGCCGCCAGCATGTGGGCAAGCCGATGGCAACCGTCTTCACCGAGTACAAGACCAACGCCCAGGGCAAACTGCGCGCCCAGAGCGAGGTGATCAACGTCGCCACCATCCAGACCGCCCTTGGCAACCAGTTCCGCATCACCGGCATTGGCAGTCTGCCGGAAGCGCAGGAGCTGGCCATGCTGCTGCGTGCCGGCGCCCTCACCGCCCCTCTCAAGATCCTGGAAGAACGCAGTATTGGCCCGACGCTGGGGATGCAGAATATCGAGGCGGGCTTCACCGCGCTGGCCTTCGGTATGGCGGGCATGATGCTGTTCATGATGGCCTGGTATCGCAAGTTCGGCTGGGTTGCCATCACGGCGCTGGTCGCCAACCTGTTGATGCAAGTCGGCATGCTGGCAGTGCTGCCGGGCGCCGTGCTGACCCTGCCGGGGATCGCCGGTCTGGTGCTGACGGTGGGCATGGCGGTGGATACCCATGTGCTGATCTTCGAGCGGATCAGGGACCGTCTGCGAGAAGGGGGCTCATTGGCCAACGCCATCGACTTTGGCTATCGCTCGGCCTTCCACACCATTTTCGATGCCAACATCACTACGCTCATCTGCGCTGTGGTGCTCTACTCCATCGGCTCCGGGCCGCTGCAGGGCTTCTCCATCACCCTCATTCTGGGTCTGCTCTCCAGCATGATCACCGGGATCTGGGGGACGCGCGCCATCATCAACCCCCTGTGGGGACGCAGCAGTGAGCGCACGCTGAAGGTGTAACGGGACAGCAGTCCCTCTGATGAGCGGCTTTGGCTGCGCCATCGGCCATGGATATGACCGGAGCGGCCAAAGCAGAACACTATTTTCCCGGCGTGTCACGGCACGTCGTGATGGGCCAACAGCCTGATGCTGGCTGGCCAAGGAGAGAATTATGTTGAGAATGATCGTTGCCATGGGGTTGACCCGTTGGCGTTATATCGGCCTGTGGGCTTCCATCCTGCTGACCGTGGCCAGTGTCGCCATCTTGTTGGTGAACGGCCTGACACTGGGGCTCGATTTTACCGGCGGGATCCTGCTGGAGTTTCATATCCAGACCCTGAAAGAGGCCCATGAGCTCAATGCCATGCTGGTCTCCCCGCTGGCGGGAGCCGTTGAGCTGAGCTCGGCCGGTATTCCCGGCGAGTGGCTGATCAAGCTGCCCCCCCACGAACTGCCCTGGCCCGCGGCGGATCTCGCCACCATGCTGACCCAGCAGCTGGGGATGCCGGTCGAGTTGCTGCGCACCACCATCGTCGGCCCTCAGGTGGGTGCCGAACTGTTCCAGCAGGGGATGCTGGCCGTGCTGGTCGCTTCGCTGGCGATGTCGGCCTATCTGGCGTTTCGCTTCGAGTGGCGTCAGGCCATCGGCATCCTGCTCTCGGTAGTGCATGACGCCATCGTGGCGCTGGGGCTGCTGTCACTCTTTCAGATCGAGTTCGATCTGAACATCATCGCCGGTTTGATGGCGGTGATCGGCTACTCCCTCAACGACAGCATCGTCATCTCGGACAGGCTGCGGGATCTGCTGAGCTCGCGTACCCAGATGGGGATCCACGAATGCTCCGATGTAGCCATCAAGGCGACTTTCAGTCGCACCATGATCACCTCGGGCACCACCCTGTTTACCGTGGGTGCGCTGCTGCTGTTTGGCGGTGACGCCCTCTACGGCTTCTCCTTCACCCTGTTTGCCGGGATCCTGGTGGGCACCGTCTCCTCCATCACCGTCGCCTCGACCGTGCAGGAGCTGCTGGGCCTCACCCCGCAGGCCTACCAGAAGAAGAGCGAGGAGCCACTGGCCAACGCAGCCTGAACCTTGTTAACCAGGCCCGGCTTACCGGGTCTCAACAAACCGGGCCCCTGCCAACCATTGGCAGGGGCTTTTTCATCCCTCCTCTCGGTCTCTCGCCGTCCCTTTTGTTGCTCGGCTCGCTTCAATTGACAACTGACCATATTGAAAGCAATGACGGATCAACCCGTCATTTTTAATAACAAAAAGGTCATTTTATTACGTCAGAAACCATAAAATGTGACTGAAAGCACTTTCTTGAGGGCTCAAAGGAGGCAACATTGTAGTGATTTATCTACAAAGGGATATGAGATGTTGTTACAACCTGCCAATACAGCAAAATCCAGACAGTTGCTGAACGAGACCATGGCTTTGGTACTCGCAGGAGGGCGGGGTAGTCGCCTCAAACAGTTAACCGACAACCGTGCAAAACCTGCCGTTCATTTCGGCGGCAAATTCCGCATCATCGATTTCGTGCTCTCCAACTGCATCAACTCCGGCATCCGTCGGGTCGGTGTCGTGACCCAGTACAAATCACACAGCCTGTTGCGCCATCTCCAGTCCGGCTGGTCTTTCCTGCGCTACCAGATGAACGAGTTTATCGATCTGCTCCCTGCCCAGCAGCGGGTGGATGAGGTGAACTGGTATCGGGGTACCGCCGATGCGGTCTACCAGAATCTGGATATCATCCGCGATCACGCCCCCAAATATGTGGTGGTGCTGGCAGGCGATCACATCTACAAGATGGATTACGCCGCCATGCTGCTTGACCACGTCAATATGGGCGCCAAGGTGACCGTTGCCTGCATCGAGGTGCCACGCAGTGAAGCAAGCGCCTTCGGGGTAATGGCGGTGGATGATGATCGCAAGATCAATGCCTTCGTCGAAAAGCCTGCTAACCCGCCCGCCATGCCGGGCAAGGCCGACACCGCGCTGGCCTCAATGGGCGTCTATATCTTCGATGCGGAGTATCTCTATCAGCTGCTGGAAGAGGACATTGCCAACGAGCAGTCCCATCACGATTTCGGCATGGACGTGATCCCCCGCGTGGTGAAAGAGGGCACCGCATTCGCTCACCCGTTTGGCATGTCCTGTGTCGGCTGCTGTCCGGATCGCCGCCCCTACTGGCGCGATGTGGGCACCGTGGACTCCTTCTGGGAGGCCAATATGGATCTCGCTTCCGTCACGCCTGAGCTGGATATCTACGATCAGGACTGGCCCATCTGGACCAGTCAGAACATGACTCCTCCCGCCAAGTTCGTGCAGGACCGAAACGGCCAGCACGGCATGACCATCAACTCCATGTTTGCCGGGGGCACCATCGTCAGTGGCTCTTTCATCCTGAGTTCGGTGCTCTTTACCAATGTGCGGGTCGACTCCTTCTGCACTCTGGATCAGGCCGTTATCTTCCCGGGTGTGGAGATTGGTGCCGGTTGCCGACTGCGCCGGGTGGTGATCGACAAGGGGTGCAAACTGCCGGAAGGCACAGTGATAGGTGAAAACGCCGATGAAGATGCACGTCGCTTCCACCGCTCCGAGCAGGGCATAGTGCTGGTCACCCAGGGGATGCTCACTCGCCTGAACAAAGAGCTGCAGGGAAAACAAAAGCGCTGATCCGCAGCCAGACGGGATCCCCCTTCCTACCGCAAAGGGAGCCATGATGGCTCCCTCTTTCTATGGCTGACCAGATAGCCACCTCACACCATCATTGCCATCGCGTTGCAGCCTCCCAGAGATACCATTTACTGTGGGTAAACAGCTGGGCAACGCAGCCTCCCCCCTCACACCGTAAACATTGCGTTACAAAAAAACCATTACCCCTCCGAAAAACCCTCTGTATTATTCCTGTTCGCGCTATATAGCAGCTCCTTTATCTGACTTTTTAGCGGTAAACCCGCTAGTTTCACTTGATTGTTTGTTTTTCCTTGGTAAGGTGAGGGCGGTTGCGTAACAAAGCAGGTACCAACGTAAACATATCGGTACAATCGCTTTTGGCTTAATACAGTAGAGAGAATGAAATCATGCAAAGAGACCCCCTGAACAACATCCACATCCAGTCCGAACAAGTGATGATCACGCCTGCCCAGCTCAAGGAGAAGTTACCCATCTCCGACAAGGCGCTGGCATTCGTGCAAGGGGCCCGCAATACCATCGCCGACATCATTCACCGCCGCGATCACCGCCTGTTGGTGATCTGTGGTCCCTGCTCCATCCACGACATGGACGCCGCCAAAGAGTACGCAACCAGACTCAAAGCGCTGCATGATGCCTATCAGGACTCTCTCTACATTGTCATGCGGGTCTACTTTGAGAAGCCGCGCACCACGGTCGGCTGGAAAGGCTTTATCAACGACCCCAATCTGGATGGCACCTTCGATGTGGAGCTGGGGCTGCACCGTGCCCGCGAGCTGCTCTGCTGGTTGGCGGAGCTGGAGTTGCCGCTGGCCACCGAAGCGCTCGACCCCATCAGCCCGCAATACCTGGCCGAGCTCTTCTCCTGGTCGGCTATCGGCGCCCGCACCACCGAATCCCAGACCCACAGGGAGATGGCGTCCGGCCTCTCCATGCCGGTCGGCTTCAAGAACGGCACCGACGGCAACCTGGGGACTGCCATCAATGCGCTGCAGGCGGCCTCCTCCCCTCACGCCTTTATGGGGATCAACCAGCAGGGCCAGGTTGCGCTGCTGCAGACCCAGGGCAACCCGGATGGCCACGTGATCCTGCGCGGCGGCAAACATCCCAACTATGACTCGGTCAACGTGTCGCTGGCGGAAGAGGCGCTGGAGAAAGCGGGCCTGCTGCCGAGCCTTGTGGTGGATTGCAGCCACGGCAACTCCAGCAAGGATCACCGTTTGCAGCCCAAGGTGGCCGACAACGTCATCCACCAGATCCAGGAGGGCAACCGCTCCATCATCGGGGTGATGCTCGAATCCAACCTGTTCGAGGGAAACCAGTCCAGCGAGCAGCCCAAGGAGCAGATGCGCTACGGGGTCTCCATCACAGATGCCTGCATCGACTGGGACACCACCGCTACCCTGCTGGCCCGCTGCCACAACCAGCTGGCTGACCCCCTCAAGGGCAGAACTGCACGGTAAGCCGTGGTATCTTGGCGTAACCTATTGAACAATCTGGGTATCACCGCTGGTGGCATCAAACCGCTCATGCCGTGATACCTTGTTGCATCTTGATTTTCAGGGCGCCGCCGCTCGCGGCGCCAGCAGGGACTGGATATGGCTGAAGAGTTGAATGTACTCAGGGACAAGATAGATGCGGTGGACAAGCAGCTGATCGATCTGCTGGCCGCCCGTCTGGCCCTGGTGGGAGAAGTGGGTGAGGTAAAGAGCCGCCACGGCCTGCCCATCTATGCACCGGACAGGGAAGCGAGCATGCTGGCCCGCCGCCGCGCCGAGGCCGAGCAGTTGGGAGTGCCCGGCGATCTCATCGAAGACGTACTGCGCCGGGTGATGCGCGAATCTTACGCCAGCGAGAAAGATACCGGCTTCAAATGCATAAAGCCGGACCTTGGCAAAGTGGTCATCATCGGTGGTCAGGGCCAGCTTGGCCGCTTGTTCGGCCATATGTTCAGCCTCTCAGGCTATCGGGTCGAGACGCTGGAACAAGCCGACTGGCCGCGCGCTGACGAGATCCTCGCCGGAGCCGGTCTGGTGATGGTGGCGGTGCCCATCGATATCACCTGCCAGATCATCGACCGCCTCGGCAACCTGCCCGCCCACTGCCTGCTGGTCGATGTCACCAGCGTGAAAGCGGTGCCGCTCGAACATATGCTGGCGGCGCACCAAGGGCCGGTACTGGGGCTGCACCCCATGTTCGGACCGGATGTGGCGAGCCTCGCCAAGCAGGTGATCGTCTGCTGCCAGGGTCGTGACGCGGCCGCCAGTCAGTGGCTGCTGGATCAGATGACCATCTGGGGCGCGCGCTTGCAACAGGTAGAAGCCAAGGCCCACGATGAGGCGATGACCCTCATTCAGGCGCTGCGTCACTTCGCCACCTTTGCTTATGGCTGGCACCTCTCCCGGGAGCAAGCCAATCTGGATCGCCTGCTGAGTTTGAGCTCCCCCATCTACCGGTTGGAGCTGGCCATGGTCGGGCGACTGTTTGCCCAGGATCCCCACCTCTATGCCGACATCATTTTGTCGTCACCGCAGAATCTGGCGATGATCCGCCGTTACTACCAAAACTTCGGCGAAGCGCTGGGGCTGCTGGAGCGGGGGGACAGAGCCGGCTTTATCGACGCCTTCTCGCAGGTCTCCGGTTTCTTCGGCGAACACGCCGACCAGTTCCTGCGTGAAAGCCGCATGCTGCTGGCCCAAGCCAACGACCGCCGCCAACACGGCTGATCTTGCAAAAGCAGTCACCGCTAATACCACCAAAAAGGGAAGATGCCTGAGCATCTTCCCTTTTTGGTTTATTACCGATTTCAACGCTAACTCAGTCGCGAGCGGCGACACATCAAGTACCTACCGCTGATTGGCCTCACAATCCACTCTCCCTGCACCGCATCACATCCACCAAGTATGCCCCCTCAATATCCACGCAATCCGCGCTATATCGATGGCAATCAGGTCAAACCAAGCCACAGCGGCAGCGACTACCTGAAATTCAAGCAGGAGACCATCACTTACACCCTGCGCAAAAGCGGCGCCAGCTGGAAAGACAACGATGCCGGCACCAGCGGCCGCATCCTGTTCGATTGATAATCCCGACACCAGCCTTGCCAGACACCAAGCCCCGCCAAGGGGCTTTTTTGCACCTGCAAAATACTATCAGCCTCTGCATGACCACCAACGAGAAAGTAGCACGTCGCAAACTCAGCCTGCTAGAGCTCGCCAAAGAGCTCAATAACGTCAGCAAAGCCTGCAAGCTCATCGGCTACAGTCGTCAGCAGTTCTACGAAATTCGCCGTAATTTCCAGACCTATGGCGCCGAGGGCTTGCTTGACAAATTGCCTGGCTGTAAAGGGGCTCATCCCAACCGGGTTGCGCCCGAGATTGAACAGGCCATCCTCGATTACTCCCTCACCAGACCAACCCATGGCCCGCTGCGGGTCGCCCAAGAACTGGCTCTGCAAGGCATCAACATCTGTGCGGGCGGTGTGCGTGGCGTGTGGCAACGTCACGACTTGCTCTCCAAACACGACCGATTGTTGCGCCTCGAGAAAACCCACCGTGAGCAGACCATTGAGCTCAATGACGAGCAAATTCGCCTGTTAGAGCGCTTCAGCCCCGAGTTTCGCGAACGTCAGATTGAGGTTCACTACACCGGGGAACTGGTGGCGGTCGACACCTTCTTCGTCGGCGCGCTCAAGGGGTTGGTAAGGTGTATCTGCAAACGGTGCTGAACTGATACAGTCGCCACGCCTGGGGGCGGCTCTACACCAGCAAGCTGCCCATCACCTCGGTCCATGTGCTTAACGAAACGGTGCTGCCATTCTTTGAAACCCACGAGGCACGGGTCTATACCATCCTGTCGGATAACGGGCGCGAGTTCTGTGGGCGCCCTGACCACCATCCCTACGAGCTGTTCCTGCAACTGGAGGGGATTGAGCACCGGACAACCAGGGTGCGCAGGCCGCAGAGCAACGGCTTTATCGAGCGACTTCATCGCACACTGCTGGATGAACACTTCCGTATCAAGGGGAGAACGACCTGGTATGAGTCGGTAGAACAGATGCAGACAGACCTGGATAGCTATCTGGTGCACTACAACACCCAGCGGCCACATCAGGGCAGGATGATGGAGGGTCAAACCCCCTACAACATGTTCAAGAAGGGTCTGAAATTGATACCGAATAAAGTGTGCACTAAAGTAGCGTAAACAAAACACCGGTTTGAGGCCGGAGTCAGGTGATAACTAGATCTGTACAAATTAACCGAGACTGGCAATCTGCCAACTATCACTAGAAATTACAATCCGGCGATTCACCAGAACTCCGTTACGCAATAGCAATGCCGCCAAAAAGAAAATGGCCGAGATATCATCTCGGCCATTCGTAGCTTGGTCAAAGACTCAAGCCAGGATATTACTCATGTGCAACTTATTAGAAGTTGTACTGCATACCGAATTCCCACTGGTCATCTTTCTCGCCAGCGCTTTCGATTGCGTAGTTAGCATAAGACTTGATGTTGGAAGTGAAAGCATACTCAACACCCAGAATCACACGGTCAAAGATCTCGACATCGTTGGTTGTACCGGCAACACTGTGAACATTGGTACCCTTCGCATCCAGCTTGTTGTAACCAGCCAGCAGTTTCCAGGAGTCGACGGTGTAAGAACCAGCCAGTTCAAAGCCTTTCGCTTTGATCTCTTGGCCACCATCGAAGCCTTTCAGCTTGGATTCGTTATACATGGCGCCGAAATAGAAGGCATCAAAGGCGTAAGAAGTACCGATCGCCCAATCATCCTTGCTCTTCAGGTCAGTAATGGTTGGTATAGCAGCGTTCTTACGACCCAGATTGGTACCGCGCTCGAAATCCTTGTTCTCCATGCTCACGCCGAAGCCAAAGCCGTTGTCCATGTTGTAACCGGCACCGACAGCATAACCGCCTTCCAGGCCTTTCTTGTTACCATCAGTCACACCTGGAGCGGTGCTTGCGGACAAAGAGCTAGCCAGCAATTCGGCACCGAAGCTGTCCATGTCGCTGTTTTTGCTGATATAGGAAGCATTGAAGAAAGCACCGTTCCACTCACCACGGTAGATAATCTGACCTTCTTGACGACCATCGTTTACGCTGGCAACGTTACCCAGCTCTTCAAAGATATCGGCACGATCCTGAACACCCCATTTGGATGCAGTATCGGTCTGACCAAACATGAACTTACCGTATTGAGTACCATCAAAACCGGCCCATACATGACGTGCAGTCAGTGAATCTTGGCCACTGTTTTCTGAGCTGATTTCCCACTCGCCTTGAGCAATCGCAGACCAAGTGTTGTTCAGCGCAACTTTACCCTGCATACCGGTACGAGCGTAGGTGTAAACCTCACCTTTAGTTGTGGTGTCGCTCTTCTTGTAGTAGTAGTCATTGCTGCCATTTGCATTTTGAGTCAGGTCAGCTTTATTAGCTTCACCTTGATAAGCAGCGTGAACACGTCCATAGACGTCAAATTTGGTACCATCTTTGTCATATACGGTAGCTGCGTTGGCTGCGGAAGCAAACAGAGCCGGGATAGCAATTGCCAGAATTGTCTTTTTCATAGTTTCCAATGCCTACTGTAAGTTAAACACTAAGTCGTTGTTATTCCCTGTGTTAGCGATGTTCTTTGCATCACTATGCCGCCGAGACTAGCACCGGATTTTTTGAACCGCAATGAAAAAACTTGGAACTTTTTATGGAAATCATGGTCCCCAAGATGAAAATGTGATGCACATCTCACTTGAGGTTCGGTAGGCGGAAAAACGTTTGCAACCAATCCTGCTGATTATTTGGACTCAAATAGTCTATTTTGCATGCAAACAACGCTAACTACCTGATAAACAACCAAAGTGGTCTGAACAGCGTAAAACTGCCGTGATAATGGCAGTTGCCTCGACCTCACCAAGGGGTTGCGGGTATCCTTGTCCTTCGATTAACACCTAACTGGCCTTCTCTTCATGCTCTCTACTCGCCTTAAAGCCACCATTCGTCAAACCTATCGCCAGATTTCGGATGGATTACCCGGTTTTGTGCCGCGCAAAGAGCAGAACTTTCTGGTGGCAGAGATAGCCAAAACCCTGACCGGCGAGTACGACAAACAGCGCCGTATTCTGGTTGCCGAAGCAGGAACCGGTATCGGCAAATCTCTTTCTTATGCGCAGGGTGCCATCCCGGTGGCGCGGCTCACCCAGAAGAAGCTGGTGATCTCCACCGCCACCGTGGCCCTGCAAGAGCAGCTGATCCACAAAGACCTCCCTTTTTACCACAGCCACAGCGAGCTGCCGTTTCGCTTTATGCTGGTCAAGGGGCGGCAGCGTTACTGCTGCGAACATCTGCTGGAACAGGCAGCCAGTGGCGCCGAGATGGCCAACTTCGAGCTCGACTTTGGCAATCTGAGCAAATCCAAACCATCTGACAGCGACAAAGATCGCTACCTGGCCCTGTGGCAGGCCTACACCAATGGCAAATGGGACGGGGATCGGGACAACTGGCCAGAGCCCATTCCCGACACTTGCTGGGATCGCATCGCCGCCGACCGCCACACCTGCAACAAGGCGCTGAGCCATCACCAGCACTGCCCCTTTCATCGCGCCCGCAACGACATGGAGAGCGCCGATGTGCTGGTGGTGAACCATGCGCTACTGCTCTCCGATCTCACCATGGGCGGCGGCATCATTCTGCCCCCCCCCGATGAGTGTATCTATGTGCTGGA
The DNA here is from genome assembly GCF_040908445.1 of Aeromonas sp. R10-2. Taxonomy (NCBI): domain Bacteria; kingdom Pseudomonadati; phylum Pseudomonadota; class Gammaproteobacteria; order Aeromonadales; family Aeromonadaceae; genus Aeromonas; species Aeromonas sp. R10-2. Next base: position 61,700 of record NZ_JBFODS010000034.1, read on the forward strand.
TGAGGCCCATCACCTGCCCACCATCGCCCGGGATCACGGCGCTGCGTCGGCCAGCGTCAAAGGCTCCCGCCGCTGGCTGGAGAAGCTGGTACAAAGTGCAGGCAAGCTGGCGCGGACGCTTAATAAAGAGAGCCTGCTCGACCCCCAACTCAAACTGCAGGATGCACTGGCCTCCATCCAGCCCGATCTGAAGGCGGTCGAGCAGTGGCTCAGCGCCAACGATCGGCTGTTTGGCACAGACCCCCACTACCGCTTCGCCGAAGGGGTATTGCCGGATCCCCTGCCCATGCTGGCGGAGAATCTCAAGGAGTCGAGCAAGAAGGCGCTGCGGGCGCTGGATCGGATGCAGGGAGCAATCGGTGAAGCGCTGAAAGATGGCGAGATCCGCCGCAAGGAGGCCGAACCCCTGCTGGCCGAGAGCGGTTTTCATCTGCAGCGGCTGGAGAGTTTCTGCGCCCTCTGGGAGATGCTGGGGCGCCATGTTCCGACCGGCAAAACCCCGCTCGCCCGCTGGATGGCCAAGAGCGATGACGGCGATATCTGGCTGCACGCCTCACCGATTGAGGTAGGCTATTTGCTGGAGGAGTGGCTCTGGTCGAAATGTCTGGGAGCCGTACTGGTCTCCGCAACCCTCACAGCACTCTCTTCCTTTAGTTATTTTCGCCATCAGGTGGGGCTCAAGGAGCACGACGGTACCCGCTATCTGCGCCTGCGCTCCCCCTTTGATTATCAGAAAGCCGAGCTCTATCTGCCCAAGATGGAGCACGAACCCAACTCGCCGGCCTTTACCAACGAACTCATCAGCGTGCTGCCACGTATTCTTGCGGGCAAGGAGGCGAGTCTGGTGCTCTTCTCCTCCTACCGCCAGATGAATGAGGTGGCTGTTGGCTTGCGAGCCAAGGGACTATCACTGCTGGTGCAGGGGGAAGCCTCCCGCAATGCCCTGCTCACCCTGCACAAACAAAAGTGCGATGGCGGTCAGGCCAGCATTCTGTTTGGTACCGGCAGCTTCTCGGAGGGGCTGGATCTGCCGGGTCACTACCTTACCAATCTGGTCATCACCAAACTCCCCTTTGCGGTGCCCAACTCACCGGTCGAGGAGGCTACCGCCGAATGGGTAGAGCAGCGAGGGGGGAACCCGTTTCTGCAACTGACGGTGCCAGAAGCATCGCGCAAACTGATCCAGGCCTGTGGCCGCCTCATCCGCAAAGAGGCAGATCGGGGGCGGGTTACCATTCTTGACCGACGTCTGCTGACCAAACGTTATGGCAAGGGGTTGCTCGACGCCCTCCCCCCGTTTACACGGCGGATCGAATAAATAAGTCGGTCGCTATTGATAAACAAACTGACAGCAGTGCGAACATCGACCACCAGAAAGAGCCATTGCCGCAGTAGGCCAAACCTGTAAAAATAAGCCCCTGTTTTCAGTGGGCAATCGCCTGACTGTTCAAGGAGATGAAATGAAACTGACTGTTCTGGTACCGGCGCTGGCTGGTCTGTTGTGGGCCGGTAGCGCCCTTGCTGATGCCCAATTGGAAGTGACCACCCCGTATGTCGTCCAGCTGATCGATGGTCAAGCAATTAATCCCTCATTACTCGATAACACCAAAAAGTTTCCACTTAGCGTTGGTAAACATCAGCTCGTGGTTGCATTTGAAGGCAATTATTCTAATCGAGACGAAATCAAGCTGGTGACCGCCGAGCCGCTGGTGCTGAACTTCACCGCCGCCGACAACCAGCAACTGGTGCTGGACTATAAAAAGCCCCGCAACGAAGCAGAAGCCAAACAGTTCCTGAAGGATCAGAAAGTCACGCTGAAAGACAAGGTCACAGGCCAGCAAGTGAGCAGCGAACAGTTCGTGATGCCGAAAGTAGAAGGCTTCCAGCTGACCCGTGACTATCAGCAAGAGCTGATCAACATGGGTAAAGCCTTCAACCAGCCCAAAGCGGTTGCCGTCTCCTCTGCTGCCGTGATGGCTGCCGCCAGCGCACCGGTTCAGGTTGCCCCCAGCAAGGCTCAAAGCAATCCGGAAGCCCTGACCCAGTTGCAAAACTGGTACAACAAGGCAGATGCTGAAACCCGCAAAGCCTTCCAGATCTGGGTTATCCAGCAGCAATAAGCCGGGCTGGGATATTGACTGAAAGGGGAGCCAAGCTCCCCTTTTCCATATCCTGCGGTCTCACTCACGACGCGTCTTGATTTATGCGCTGCAACTTCCCCTTTATATAGGGATTACATATATGGATTCATCTGCAGATTTCATATATAGAAAGCGCCACCTTGCCAGGGAGAATGGCACTATGTCGTTGCGCATTTTCTATCACCCCCTCTACTCCTCCCTGACGCTACCCGAGCGCCATCGCTTCCCGCTGGCCAAGTATCAAGGGCTGTTTGAACGCCTGCAGGTGCAGGGTTACCCCCTTGGCGAAGCGCCCGCCGCTACCCGGGAGCAAATCTGTCGCATTCACGATGCCGATTATGTCGCGGCGGCCCTGAGCGGCCAGCTGGAAGATCGTGCCATCCGCAAGATCGGTTTTCCCTGGTCACCCATGCTGATGGAGCGCACCTTGCGCTCGGTGGGTGCCACTATTGCCGCCAGCCGCCATGCTCTTGAGCAGGGATGCGGCTTGCAGATCTCCGGTGGCTACCACCACGCCCATCGGGATCACGGCAGCGGTTTTTGTCTGTTCAACGATCTGGTGATTGCCGCCCAGGCTTGCCTCGACGAGGGGCGCTGTGAACAGGTGCTGATCATCGATCTCGATGTGCATCAGGGAGATGGCAGTGCGGCCCTTTGCGCCGGGCGGCGCGACATCATCACCCTCTCCCTCCATGGGGAGCACAACTTTCCCCATCACAAAGCCACCTCTCACCTCGACTCTCCGCTGCCAAGCGGCATGGCAGACGATGCCTATCTCACCACACTGCAACAGGCACTCTCGCTGGCACTGCGCCTCTATTCGCCGGATCTCATCCTCTATCAGGCAGGCGTCGATGTGCATCATGCTGACGAGCTTGGCTATCTCTCCCTGAGCGATGAAGGGGTTCGCCTGCGCGATGCCATGGTATTTGACTGTGCAATCCAGCATGGGTTGCCTGTCGCCGCTGTGCCCGGTGGCGGCTATCGCCGCGACTGGCAACAGCTGATCCCGCTTCATATGTCGCTGTTTGAGACAGCGCGCCACCGTTTTGGTTGATGACATGGCTTTATAGCGCGGACACGCCATGAGAAGTGGGCGGCATTTCACCAGATAAGACAGAAGAGGCGACCCTGGGGTCGCCTCTTCGTGTTTCGTCATCTCGGTCACACAAGCTCGCTCGTTGTCAGGCAAGCTCGGGACGCCTGAGGATGACTATTTCTGACGCTTGCGGGCGTACTTGCGACGGGCGCGGGCCTGACGCTCCTCTTCCCGCTCGGCCTTCTCTTTGGCTTTTTGCTCGGCTTCAGCGGCGGCTTCGACAATCTCGACGCTCACCATCTCCGGCGTCTCCAGCGAGATGCGGCCAAGCAAACCGGAGCGGAACTCGTTGATCAGGATCTCGGACGCCTTGTGCAGGTCGGCCAGCCCCCCTTTGCGCATAAACGCTCGCTGGCGGGCGATCATCTCCAGCAGCTCGATCTCGGTCTCGGGCAGCTCGTCAATCTGGTAGCGCGCCTTGATCCGCTCCGGATAGGCCTTGATGAAGTAATCGGCGGCGAACATGGCGATATCGGCATAGTCGAACACCGTGTCCTTGATGGCCGCGGTGATGGCCAGACGATAACCGCAGGAGGGCGGATTGAGCTTGGGCCAGAGAAAACCCGGGGTATCGGTCAGGATAACGTTGTTATCCAGCTTGATCCGCTGCTGGGACTTGGTCACCCCCGCCTCGTTGCCGGTACGGGCGATGATGCGCCCCGCCAGGGTATTGATCAGAGTAGACTTGCCCACGTTGGGGATCCCCATGATCATCGCCCGCACGCCGCGCAGCTCAAAATTGCGCTCCGGCAGCATCTCATGGCAGAGGGTCAGCAGTTGCTTGATCTTCTCCGGCTCTTGTTGTGTCAACGGCAGCGCCTTGATCCCCTTCTCTTTTTCCATGTGCGCCACCCACAGATCGGTGATCGCCGGATCGGCCAGATCCGCCTTGTTCAGCACCTTTATCACCGGGGTATCACCACGCAGCTCGGGCACCAGCGGGTTCTCGCTGGAGAAGGGGATGCGGGCATCGAGCATCTCGATGATCACATCGACCTGGGGCATGACCTCGGCAATCTCTTTGCGGGCCTTGTGCATGTGACCGGGGAACCAGTTGATGGACATATCCGTTACTCTCTGTGGGGGCTGCGGGCGCGCGCATGAAACAACAGGCACTTTGCCGCGGGCATCGAACGAAGGGGGCGCATTTTACCTGCTGCGAGCCTCTTTTGACAGGTCATTCTAACCATCACCTCATCAAATCAACAAACCGCCGAGGCGGAGTAACCTTGCCGGAAGCGACCGGACCAACCGGCTCAATTGATAGATAACACTTTGATATAGTGTAACATTTTCATCACTTTTTCACACAACCGTCACCGATAGTCAGTAAAAGTGTCATCTGCCCCCTCTAGGCTGCGCTCAGGTTTTACAAGGAGCGAACCCCAATGAGAAAAATGGCAGGACTTGCAGTGATGATCGGCGCCGCCCTGGCTGCCGGCTGCAAATCAGACAATGACACGGTGGCGACCAAGCCCGCAACCCAACCCACCAACGTCATCTTCTTCCTCGGTGACGGCATGGGCCTCAACACCCTGACGGCGGCCCGCATCTACGGTGTCGGCGAAGAGGGTGATCTCACCATCGATACCCTGCCAGAGACGGCCTTTATCAAGACCTTCTCCCACGATGCCCAGGTCACTGACTCGGCCCCCTCCATGGCGGCCTACATGACCGGGGTCAAGAGCAACAACGGCGTCATCAGCATGGACGGCGACGCCACCTATGAGAGCGACTGCAGCAAGAGCGCCGGCAAGCCGGTGACCACCCTGCTGGAGCTGGCCAAAGCCGATGGCCGCGGTACCGGCGTGGTGACCAGTACCCGGGTGACCCACGCCACCCCGGCAGCAACCTATGCCCATATCTGCAACCGGGATCTGGAAGCGGATATCGCCGTCCAGCTGGTACCAGGCGGCAAAGGCTACAACAGCGCCCTCAAGGAGGGGTTGGATGTGGTGCTCGGTGGCGGCAGCAGTTTCTTCCTGCCCAAAGCCGACAAGGGCAAGCGGGAGGATGGCCGCAACCTCATCAGCGAAATGCAGGCCAAGGGCTACCAGTTTGCCAGCAATCTGGATGAGCTGAACAAGGCCGATGCGGGCAAGCCTCTGCTGGGTCTGTTTGGTTCCAGTCACATGAAATATGACCTGGACCGCCCTGCCAGCGAGCCGTCACTGGCCCAGATGACCCTGGCTGCCATCAAGCAGCTCAAGGGCAAGGAGAAGGGTTACTTCCTGATGGTGGAAGGGGGTCGCATCGACCACGCCCTGCACGACACCAACGCCAAGCGGGCGCTGCAGGACACCATAGCCTTCGACAACGCCATCAAGGCCGCCATCGACGAGGTGAAAAAGAGCGACCCCGAGCTGAAAAACACCCTGATTGTGGTCACCGCCGACCACGACCACACGCTAGTGCTCAACGGCTATGCCAAGCGCACCGGCAAAACCACCGCCGACAACCCCGGCGTACTCGGGCTGGTGAAGAACTACGAGACTGGCGAGCCAAGCAAGGATAGCGAGGGCATGCCCTACACCATCATAGGTTTTGGCAACGGCTACAACCGGGTGGATGGCCCGCGCAGCAGCGTCGCCCCGCTCGACGATGCCACCGTATCCGCCAATGACTACCACCAGGAAGTGGTGGTCAAGGTGGGCGAGATCGGCAACGAGACCCACGGCGGCACAGATGTATTCCTCGGCGCCATCGGCAAGGGGGCTGACAGCTTCCATGGCTCACTCGATAACACCGCCGTGTTCGGCAAGATCAAGGCTGCGGCCAAGCTGTAAGGAGCACTTTCATGAGCAAACAGATGAACACATCCATCAAGCACACGCTGGTCTGCGCCGCCCTGTTCAGTGCGCTGGGCGCAACCTCCCAGGCACAGGCCGGTGATGCCAAAAACGTCATTCTCTTTATCGGTGATGGCATGGGGCCTACCGTGCTCACCGCCACCCGCCTGTTCAAGGTGGGAGAAGATGGCAATCTGGAGATGATGAAACTACCGCGCAGTGCCCGCATCAAGACCTTCTCCAACGATGCCCAGACCACCGACTCAGCCCCCTCCATGGCGGCCTACACCACCGGGGTCAAGATGAACAACGAGGTGATCGCCATGAGCAGCGACACCAAAGCCGTCGCCCCCGGCAAAGACGTCAATGGCAACAAAACCGTCAACAATTGCAACAGCGATAACGGCAAGCCGGTGCCCACCATCCTGGAGCTGGCCAAGGCGGCAGGCAAATCGGTCGGGGCCGTCACCACCACCGAGCTGACCCACGCGACCCCGGCGGCTACCTACGCCCACATCTGCCATCGGGATGCCGCTTATGACATCGCCGCACAAGCTGTTCCGGGAGGAACTGGTTTCAACCAGGCACTGGGGGATGGGGTCGATGTGCTGATGGGCGGTGGTGCCAACCACTGGACCCCCTACAGCGCCAGCAACAAGGGCGGTCGCAATGACAACCGCGACCTGACCGCCGAGATGAAGGCGCAGGGATACAGCTATGTCACCACCCAAAGTGAACTGGCCAAGGTCACCAGCGGCAAGGTGCTCGGTCTGTTCAGCAGCAAATCCCACTTGGACTACGAGCTGGATCGGGTCGCCAAAGGGGCTGCCAATACCCAGCCGTCCCTCTCCGAAATGACCGCCAAGGCGATCGACCTGCTGAGCAAGAACAGTCAGGGTTACTTCCTGATGGTAGAAGGCGGCCGGATCGATCATGCCCTGCACGGCACCAACGCCAAGCGCTCGCTCACCGACGCGGTGGCTCTGGATGAGGCGGTCAAGACGGCGCTGGGTAAAGTGGATCTCAACAATACCCTGATCGTGGTCACCGCCGACCATGACCATACCATGACCATTAACGGCTACTCCGCCAAGGGCAATCCGGTGCTCGACCTGGTTAAAAATGGCGATGGCTCGACCCAGAACGATGTGGATGGCAAGCCCTTCACCACCCTGGTGTTCGGTAACGGCCCCAACCGCCCCGATGTGCGCCCGGTCCTCACCAGCGATCAGGTGATGGCCAATGACTACCTGCAGGAGACCGGCGTCAAACTGACATCGGAAACCCACGGCGGCGGCGATGTGATGCTGTTTGCCGATGGCGCCGGTAGCAACCGCTTCAAAGGCACTCTGGATAACACCAAGGTGTTTGGCAAACTGCGGGAGGCGCTCGGCCTGTAAGCAGCAGGGGCCCGGGTGCATCTGAGCAATCGACTCAGCGGCCCGGGCCCCGGCTCTTTCGAGCGACAGATGATGATGCGACTTTTGCTTTCGTTATGGCTGCTTGGCAGCACCCTCACCTTTCCCCTGCATGCTGACGACACGCCCCCGGATCTCGCCGCCCGGATCAGCTATCACGACCGGAACACCGGCAGCGATGGCATCGCCAGAGAGAGTGTCTGGCAAGAGAAGTGGCTGCGCGTGGGCAATCAGGTGTGGAGCCAGCGGCTCATACCCCTCCCCCTTGCCCGTGCCTATCACGCCACTCACGACGCCACCCCCGGCCACAAGCACTTTACCCACCAGATGGCGGCCCGCTGGGTCAGCCGCAGTGATGAGGGTGAACTTCTGCTGCGCTATGCCGACAGCTGGCACAACCAGCTGGTTGAAGTGCCGGTGGAAGAGTATGGCCAGGTGGCCTTCAAGCCCGACTGGCTGCGGATCCGCCATCTCGTCAACCCGGTGCTGATCGAGGGGATGACTCCACTGGATGAGGCCGCCCCCGAGCAGGCCCGCTGGTATGAAAAGCGCGAAGGGCAGCAACGAACCCGCATTCTCTGGTCGAGTCAGTGGCAAATCCCGCTGGTGGTCGAGTCGGCCAGCCTCGATGGCTATCGCAGCTACCGGATGGAGGTAACCCTGCGCAAGCTGCCTGCTCAGCTCCCCTGGCAGCAACTCGCTGATTACGAAGTGCGCGATCTGCGGGATTTCTTCGACTGAGATCCCAACCCCTCAGCGGGCACAACGACAACGCAGGCAGGAATGTTACACTCTGCATATTCGACTCTGGCTCACGACCTTGATGCGCGCTCTCTGCCTGCCCTTTTTTGCCCTGCTGTTATTGCTGGTGAACACCGGTGCCCAGGCTATTGTGCTGGTGGCGGCCGAGTTGCCCCCCTATGTCATACGTTCCCAGCAGGGGGCTCCAAGCGGCATGGCCATCGAGGTCATGGAAGAGGCCGCCCGGCGCTTAAAAGAACCGCTCACTATCGAGTTGATGCCGCTGGCCCGAGCCCTCATCGAAGTGACCCACCGCAAGGATGTACTGCTGATCCCGCCAGTGCGGAGCTCTCGACGAGAGCACCTCTTTTATTGGGTAGCACCAATAATCGACGAGGAATTTGTTATCGTCAGCGATCGCCGCTTTCATCCTGTTCCAATCAAAGCCGGTGAGCTGTCCACCCTCAAGGTCGGTACTCTGCGCCACTCTTTCGGCCAACATTTACTCAAACAAAGACTCAATCTGACCAGTCAAACTGTCGCCACCGAAGAACTCAATGCGCACAAACTACAACGAGGGCGTATCGATGCATGGGTAGCAGCCTGGAACGCTATTCTCTACAACCAACAGCAAGAAGGATTTTCTACTGGGCAACTTGTTCGTGGTGAAACCCTGATGCGCACCCAGTTATTTATTGCCGCTCACAAAGAGTTCCCCTTCACCGAAGGGCGTCGCTGGCAAGCCGTGATAGACGAGATGCGCCGTGATGGCTCGCTCACGCGGATCATCCGTCAGTACAACTATCAGGTTCCTGAGTAGTCACTCAATCACGGTTGCCAAGGCCGGCCAGAATGGTTATGGTAGGCCTATGAAAATACTCGCTATTTCCTCGCATTTGCTCACACCCTGCTGAGCCCCCGCCTCGCTCCTTCGGCCGCGAGTCGCTTGGGGGCATGGCATTTTCAATCGATTGAACCTGTTGAATCCATTTTTGTAACACCCAGTGTGATGGCCAACCTGCACCCGCCGGTATGGGCCTATCCGCTATTGATAAGGAATATCTTATGAAACAACCTCATCTGGTTATCTCCAGCCTTGATCTGGACCGTATCGAACAACTGCTTGGCAACCACCCGCAGCATCTGGCCCTGCAAGAGGAGCTGGACCGCGCCGAGATCCGCGAACCGGCCGACATGCCGCCGGACGTAGTCACCATGAACAGCAAGGTGCGCTTCAAGATGCAGAGCAGCGGCAACGAGTTCTGCCTCACCCTGGTCTACCCGCGCGATGCCAAGGGCGACGAGAGCAATATCTCGGTACTGGCGCCGGTGGGCAGCGCCCTGCTCGGTCTGAAAGTGGGCGACAGCATCGCCTGGCCGGGCCCGGCCGGTCGCACCATCGAGGTCGAAATTCTGGAAGTGGTCTATCAGCCGGAGCGCGCCGGCGAGCTGCACCGCTGAGTCCCACGGGCTGGTCATCCCCCTGTTGATCAGCCCGCTTGCTCGCCCTTGCCAGCTGATCCCGATCAAGCTTTGCGCACCTTGCCCCCCGGTTTTTAGCCCCTTTTCCTGCTGCTGCTTGAGCCTGACTCGGGGGGCAGGTATCTTGTTGGCCGCGTCATGGTCATGACGCACCGAATTTCAGGCTGACATCATGATAAAAATTGCCCTCATCGACGATCACCAGATCGTCCGATCCGGTTTTGCCCAACTGCTCAATCTGGAACCAGACCTGCAGGTGGTCGCCGAATTCGGCTCCGCCAGCGATGCCCTTGCCGGCCTGCCCGGTAGCGGGGCGCGCGTCTGCGTCTGCGACATCTCGATGCCCGACCAGTCGGGGCTGGATCTACTCAAGCAGCTCCCCTCCGGCCTTGCGGTAGTGATGCTCTCGGTGCATGACAGCCCCGCCCTCATCGAGCAGGCGCTGCAAACCGGTGCCAAGGGATTTCTCTCCAAGCGGTGCAGTCCGGACGAGCTGATCGCCGCGGTGCGTACCGCCGCCCAGGGGGGGTGTTATCTGACGCCGGACATCGCCCAGAAACTGGCCAGCAGCAGCCGGGATCCCCTCACCAATCGGGAGCGGGAGATTGCCCAGTTGCTGGCACAGGGGCTGGAGGTGAAAGCCATCGCCGAGCAGCTTGGCCTCTCCCCCAAGACGGTTCACGTCCATCGCGCCAACCTGATGGACAAGCTCAAGGTCAGCAACAACGTCGAGCTGGCCCACCGCATGCTGGATAGCTGGTGATCTCCCGTCTTGCCAGCTATGTCGCCATCGCGCTGGCGGCCTGCTTCATCTTTGCCGCCGGCTGGTTTTGCCTCTGGAGCATCAGCCTGCATCTGGCGGGTGGCCCAGCGCTGGCGGTGCTGCTGTTCCCCTTCGGCCTACGCCTCGGGTTGCTGCTGCAAAGTCCCGGCCACTACTGGCCGCCGCTGTTGCTGTGCGAAGGGCTGCTGCTCTACTGGCTCAATCTGGAAGTGGGGCTGCCCCACTGGCCTTGGCTGGTCGCGGGCAGTCTGCTGACACTGCTACCGCTGCTGATTGCCCGTCGCCAGCAGGTGCGCAACGACTGGCAGCAACTGTTGCTGCTGCTCGCCACCGTCACGGCGGCGGCGCTGCTGCAAGCCCTGCTCTGGCATCTGGCCGGGGAAGATGGCCTCTCGGCCCTGCTGCTCAGCCTGACCGGTGGGCTGACGCTGACCTCCACCTGCATGCTGATCTGGCACTACCTCACCCGCGCCACCTGGGTGCCGCTCGGCCCTGCGCTGGTGGATCAGCCGGTAGAGTGGCGCTTTCGCCATCTGGTCTGGTATCTGCTGTTGTTCGTGCTGAGTCTCTGGCTGCAACTGGGGTTGCCCAACTCGCTGGTGCGCTTTACCCCGTTTTGTCTCGCCATCCCCATCATCGCCATGGCGTGGCGCTACGGCTGGCAAGGGGCACTGCTCGCCACCCTGATGAACACCATCGCCCTGCTGGCCAGTCAGGCCTGGCACGATCACCCCCTCGATCTGCTGCTCTCCCTGCTGGCCCAGAGTCTCACTGGCCTGCTGCTGGGTGCCGGGATCCAGCGCCAGCGCGAACTCAATCAGGCGCTGACGCGCCAGCTCGCCCACAATCGCCAGCTCACCGAGCGGCTGCTGGAGACCGAGGAGAGCATCCGCAAGGAGGTGGCGCGCGAGCTGCACGACGACATCGGCCAGACCATCACAGCCATTCGTACCCAGGCAGGTATCGTGCGCCGCCTTGCCCCCGATAATGCCGGGGTGGGCCAGAGCAGCGCCCTGATCGACACACTATCGCTCGGGATCTATGACGCTGTGCGCGGTCTGCTCGGGCGGCTGCGCCCGCGCCAGCTCGACGACATGACCCTGGAACAGGCGGTACGGGCACTGCTCAGAGAGCTGGAGCTGGAGCGTCACGGCATCGTCACCCGTCTGGAGTGGCAGCTGGCGGATGGGGATCTCTCCGATGCCCAGCGGGTCACCCTGTTTCGGGTCTGTCAGGAGGGGCTCAACAACGTGGTCAAACATGCCAACGCCCACTCGGTCACCATTCGCGCCCGTGCCAGCGGCGAGCAGCTGCAACTGGTGCTGGAAGATGATGGCCGCGGTCTGCCGGAAAGCCGACCGCAACAGGGCTATGGCCTGCTCGGCATTCGCGAGCGGGTACAGGCCCTCGGGGGCAGTCTGCAACTCTCCTGCATCCACGGCACCCAGTTGACGGTCAACCTGCCCAGTCGCAGACGGGAGGAGAGTCATGGCTAATCACCACCAGAGGGCCTGCCTGTGCTGAGTTTGATGAGAAGCGCGCCGCCCCGGCCCCTTATCCGGGATCAGGCCGAGATCGATGCCACCTATCGCCACTGGCGGCTGCATCTGCTGCTGACCATGTATCTGGGCTACGCGGTCTTCTACTTCACCCGCAAGAGCTTCAACTTCGCCATGCCGGACATGCTGGCGAGCGGCATGCTGGACAAGTCCGACATCGGCATGCTCTGGACCCTGTTCTACATCACCTACGGCTGCTCCAAGTTCTTCTCCGGCATCATCAGTGACCGCGCCAACCCGCGCTACTTTATGGGTGTCGGACTGATGGCCACCGGCGTTATCAACATACTGTTCGGCCTCTCGTCGGCACTCTGGATGTTTGCCGCCCTCTGGGTCGCCAACGCCTTCTTCCAAGGTTGGGGGTGGCCCCCCTGCTCCAAGCTGCTCACAAGCTGGTATTCGCGCACCGAGCGCGGCGTCTGGTGGTCGGCCTGGAACACCGCCCACAACGTCGGCGGCGCGCTCATTCCCCTTATCGTCAGCACCATCGCCCTGCAACATGGCTGGCGCTACGGCATGATAGTGCCCGGCCTTATCGCCATCATCGCGGGGTTATTCCTCTGCTGGCGACTGCGGGATACCCCGAGCGCCATGGGATTGCCAACAGTGGGCGAGTGGCGCAAGGATGCCATGGAGCTGGCCCAGCAGACCCAGGATGCGGGGCTCTCCCACCGCCAGATCCTGCGCAAATATGTGCTGGGCAACCCCTATATCTGGCTGCTCGCCTGCTGTTACGTGCTGGTCTATGTGGTGCGCACCGCCATCAATGACTGGGGCAATCTCTACATGACCGAGCAGCGCGGCTTCAATCTGATGAGCGCCAACTCGGCCATCTCCATGTTCGAGGTAGGGGGCTTTATCGGCGCTCTGGTGGCGGGTTGGGGATCGGACAAGCTGTTCAACGGCAACCGTGGCCCGATGAACCTCATCTTTGCGGTGGGGATCCTGCTGGCGGTGGGGTCGCTCTGGCTGATGCCCTTCTTCAGCTATGTGATGCAGGCGGCCTGCTTCTTTACCATCGGCTTTTTCGTGTTTGGCCCCCAGATGCTGATCGGCATGGCGGCGGCGGAGTGCTCCCACAAGAATTCGGCGGGAGCGGCCACCGGCTTTGTCGGTCTCTTTGCTTACATGGGGGCGGCGCTGTCGGGCTATCCGCTGGCCAAAGTGATGGAGATCTGGCACTGGAACGGCTTCTTCGTGGTGATCTCGGTAGCGGCGGGCGTCTCGGCCCTGCTGCTGCTCCCCTTCCTCAAGGCGCAGGCACCGAGAACAGCTCAAGCGGCGTCAGAGTAACGGACGGCAGCTGACAAGCTATATCCGGCAAGCAAAAACGGACAGGGCGCGGATCACCGCGCCCTGATTTTATTCCTGAACCTATTCCTGCATCAGGCAGCCTGACAGACCCGGTTTTTTCCTTCCCGCTTGGCCCGATAGAGAGCGTCATCCGCACGGCTGAACAGGCTGTCAAAGTGCCACTCCCCCAGCCAGTGAGCAACACCCATGCTGACGGTGATATGGATCCCCTCCACCTCGCTGGCCGCAAGCTGAACCCGCAGTGACTGGCACCGGGCGATCGCCTCCTCTGCGGTGGCATAGCGAAACAGCAGCACAAACTCCTCTCCCCCAAAGCGACTGGCCAATACTCCCTCCAGCTCGCGCAGTGCCAACCCGACCCGCTCCAGCACCCGATCCCCCACCTCATGACCATGCCGATCGTTGATCTGCTTGAAGTCATCCAGATCGAGCACCACCAGCGCCCCCTGTTGTGCCTGCCGTCCCCGGGCCAGACGCTCCATAAAACCACGGCGATTGAACAAGCCGGTCAGCGGGTCATGACTGGCCTGATAGCGCAGCTCCAGCGCACGGTGCTGGTTGCAGAGCAGCAGCACCCCGAAGGTGAGCATGGAGCTACCCACCAGCATGGAGACATAGGGCAACACGTTGAACAGCTGACGCTGGAACGGGCTTTCGATCACCTCGCCCCACACGGTAAACATCCGCATCAGGGTCATGGCGATCAGCACCAGATTGAGGCCAATCAGCACCCATACCGCCACCTGATAATCGGGTCGACCGTGCCGCCAGAGCTGCCAGATGATGAGCGTACTGAGCACGATGAAGGTGGCGCTGCTGATCATCACCCGTACCGCAATCCGGCCATCGATGGCGACCGACCAGGTCATGACGGCGGCAAACAGCAGGATGAATCCCCAGCAGACAGGCCAGCCCGGCGATTGCCGGAAGAAACAGCGTTGGGCGACCAGCAATAACGACACATGAAAAATCAGGAAGACATTGCCCACCCAGGAGCCATAGGGGGTGGGTGTCAACAGCAGGCTGGCAAATCCCGCCTGACCCAACATGGCAAACAGACTGGACCACCACCAGACCCCGACGCCGGGAATATCGTTGTGGGTAACGCGAATGATGGTGAGAGTGAGGAAACCGAGACAATAGCCACACAAGGCCATGATCATCAAGGTAAAAATATCCAGCTTAAGCAGTAGTGAGGCGTCCATACCAAAGCCATGCAGAGAGGGTAACTGAGTATATGAGAAGCGTTTGCCAAGACCCAGTGCGACTTGATGGTTTTCACAATAAAGCCCGTTCGTTTGCTGACAAACAGAGCAATGCGTGTGATATCCCACCAATGCGTATTCGTATTAACCCCATAAAAAGCCTCTTACGGAGCCCAACAACACAATAAGAGCCGCAAGCGGCGCCCTGACTTTGTAACAAAATGTCTTGGGGATAATTTGGGCTTGAACCCACTCAATTAGATAGATATGTTGTTTTCGTGTGATTTTATGAATGAAGCCATGAGCAATAAATGTCTCTAACCTGTTGAGTCTTCTGACACAATCTGTTTTTGGTACATTTTTCACTCAACCACTATTCATAGCATCTCATATGGGGCTTTTGTCCCGCACAAGACATTCATCCTGTCTTGCCTGTTGCCGGATGCAGCAGTCTCTTGTGCCACGGAGTCGCACGGGATCAGGTTCAAGGCCGAACACACCACCGACAGAGACGTCACTTATGATCAAAAAACTGATTCTTTCTACCCTGCTGTTTTGCGGGATCGCCACGGCGGCCCCGACCCCTGCCCCCACCTCCACCCTGGATGCCGTGCTTGAACGCGGCGTGCTGCGAGTCGGCTTCGACGCCGGCTATCAACCCTTCGAGATGACCAACAAGCAGGGCCAGTACATCGGCTTTGACGTGGATCTCGCCAAGATGGTCGCCAAAGAGATGGGCGTGAAGGTCGAGTTCGTCAACACCGCCTGGGATGGCATCATTCCGGCGCTGCTGACCAACAAGTTCGACGTCATCATGGGCGGCATGACCGTGACTCCCCAGCGCAACCTGCGAGTCAACTTCGCCGATCCTTACATCGTGGTCGGCCAGACCATCGTCCTGCGCAAAGAGAAGGCGGGCGAAATCAAGTCCTTCACCGACCTCAACGACCCGAAATACAAGATCGCGGTCAAGCTCGGCACCACCGGCGAGCAGGCAGTCAAGCGCCTGATCCCCAAAGCCACCCTGCTGCAGTTTGAAACTCAGGATGACGCCAAGCTGGAAGTGATCAACGGCAAGGTCGATGCGTTCGTCTATGACCTGCCCTACAACGCTATTTTCGCCTCCCAGAATCAGGGCGCCGTGGTGCACCTCGACAAGCCGTTCACCTTCGAACCGCTTGCCTGGGCCATCCGCAAAGGAGATCAGGACACCCTCAACTGGTTCAACAACTACCTGCGCCAGATCAAGGGCGATGGCAGCTACGACCGTCTCTACAAGAAGTGGTTCGAATCCAACGCCTGGCTGAATCAGCTCAAATAACCTCCGGGGGGCGGCACATGCCGCCCCTGCACCACGCAGCTCCCCACACAATAACGAGAAGAGGTTGTGACTGTGCACACACCCAAACCGACAAGACAGATGGAAAAACAGCCCAATCAGCTACTCTGGCATGGGGTTTTCCTGCTGATGCTGCTGGTTGCCGTATTCGGCATCTACAAGGCTGTCCAGTCAGTGGATTACACCTGGCGCTGGGAACGCATTCCCCAGTACATCGCCTATCAGGCGGAGCAGAAGAATGTCGCCGAATTTGACGGCACCGTGATGGCGGGCACCAGCGAGGCCGAGAAGGGCAAGCTGTTCCTGCAAGACGATCTCGACCCCAATGTACGGCAAGCCATCGCCAGTACCGGCGTACAAGTCGCCGAAGGGGATACCGTTTTTCGTGGCGATACCCTCGACACCCAACTGAGCTGGACCGCAGGCCCCATCGCCTGGGGCGTCTGGGTCACCGTCAAGCTCTCGCTGGTAGCAGGCATCTTCGCCATCCTGCTCGGCACCCTGGCCGGGCTGGCGCGCCTCTCCCCCAATCCCGCCCTGCGCAATCTGGCGGTCACCTACGTTGAGCTCATCCGCGGCACGCCGCTGCTGGTGCAGATCTTCATCGTCTACTTCTTTATCGGCACCGTGCTGAACCTCGACCGCTTCACCGCCGGGGTTGCCGCGCTGGCGGTCTTTACCGGCGCCTATGTGGCGGAGATCGTCCGCGCCGGTATCAGCTCCATCCACAAGGGGCAGATGGAGGCGGGCCGCAGCCTGGGTATGACCTCGGCCCAGACCATGCGCTATGTCATCCTGCCGCAGGCGTTCAAGCGGGTGCTGCCGCCGCTGGCGGGCCAATTCATCAACCTCATCAAGGACTCCTCGCTAGTCTCGGTCATCTCCATCACCGATCTGACCAAGGCGGGGCGCGAGGTGGTGAGCTCCACCTTCAGCCCGTTCGAGGTATGGTTCACCGTGGCCCTGCTCTATCTGGTGCTGACCGGCACCCTCTCTTTCCTGGTACGCCGTCTGGAGGTGAAATATGCGCGCAGCAACTGATCCCATCATCAAGGTGCAACAGGCTGCCGGCACCCCATTCGCCTTACCGATTCGTCTTCTGGAGGCGAAATATGCGTACAGCAACTGATCCCATCATCAAGGCAACCGGCGTGGAGAAGTTCTACGGCACCGAGGTGCACGCGCTGAAAAACGTCAGCACCCAGGTGGCCGAAGGGGAAGTGGTGGTGATCGTCGGCCCCAGCGGCTCGGGCAAATCGACCTTTCTGCGCACCCTCAACCAGCTGGAGACCATCAACGACGGCAATATCGTGGTCGACGGCATCTGCCTGACCGAGCCGGGCGATGTCAACAAGCTGCGGGAAGAGGTGGGCATGGTGTTCCAATCCTTCAACCTCTTTCCCCACCTGACGGTGCTGGATAACATCTGCCTCGCTCCGCAGAAGGTGCGTGGCCTGTCGCGCCGTGAGGCCGAAGACAGAGCCAAGGCACTGCTGCTGAAAGTGGGGCTGTCGGTGAAAGCGGCCAGCTATCCCTCCCAACTCTCCGGCGGTCAGCAACAGCGGGTGGCCATTGCCCGGGCACTCGCCATGCAGCCACGCATCATGCTGTTTGACGAGCCCACCAGTGCGCTCGACCCCGAAATGGTGGGGGAAGTGCTGGATGTGATGAAGGGGCTGGCCCGCGAAGGGATGACCATGGTGGTGGTGACCCACGAGATGGGCTTTGCCCGGGAAGTGGCGGATCGGGTGCTCTTTATGGAGAGTGGCGAGCTGCTGGTGGATGAGAAACCTGCCGACTTCTTCGACAATCCCCCCTCCCCGCGCCTGCGCCAGTTCCTCAGTCAGGTGCTGTAGCAACCACAAAACAGTGGATAGACGAAGAGGGACCCAGGGTCCCTCTTCTTGTTCTTCATGCTGGTTGTTCTTCATGCAGGAGCCCCCCATCCGCTGAACCCGAGTCCCCCTCTCATCGGCTCAGCGCGGGGACTTTCCCAGATAGCGCTCCACGATGACCCTCACCCCGTCACGTTTCTTGAGCAGGTAAAGCTCCTTGTCAAACTGCTCGATAAAGGCCTGCTTGTAGGGGAACTCCCCCTTGCGGCTGTAACCGAGAAACCCCTGCTCCTTGCTGAGCACGGGGCCCTGCTTGAGCAGGGACATATCGGTCACCGCCAGTTGCGATCCCTGTATCATTTTGAACAGTTCATAGAGCAGCGAGATACGGTCATTGACGGTGCAGTCGATACGGCCACGCACTATCTTGAGCAGATTTTCCCGATTGCTTTTCACCTCCTCCACATCGATCTGCTTCTCTTTCACTGCCTGCCAGAAGAGATCGCCTCCCACGGTGAAACCGGCATTGATACCGAAGCGAAGACCGCTGTAGTCATCAGGAAACCGTGCCTGCGGGGTATTGGCTGCCACACTGGCGCCGCACATCACTACCAGCTCTTCATCGAGTATCGGCTGGGAGTAGGGCCAGATATAGGGGCGAGCATCGGGCAGATAGTAGGGAGGAAAAATGGCAAACGCACTGCCCCGCTCCACCAGGCTCAGGCCGCGGCGCCAGGGCATGGGCTTGAGCACCACCTCATAGTCACTCATGGCGGCGGTCACCTCGCGGATGATGTCGGCATAGATCCCCCTGACCTCCTCCCCCTCCTGCCAGGAGTAGGGCGGA
The DNA here is from genome assembly GCF_040908445.1 of Aeromonas sp. R10-2. Lineage (NCBI taxonomy): Bacteria > Pseudomonadati > Pseudomonadota > Gammaproteobacteria > Aeromonadales > Aeromonadaceae > Aeromonas > Aeromonas sp. R10-2. The sequence goes on from NZ_JBFODS010000034.1 coordinate 80,253, forward strand.
TAGGCGGCATCCGCCAGGATCTCGACCCGGGTCTTGGCGTGCGCCATCATGCACAACCCCAGCAACAAGCAACACCAGACACGCATAAGCCAGATCCTCCTGAACAAGCCTGCATCAAGCATAGCCATCCGCCGTGCCTTCCTCTGCGGTTGCAGCACCCTCTTTTTCGCTATCTCTACGCCGACGAAAAATGTTAATGAATTATTAAAGCCATCCTTTATGCTGGAGAGCAATTGCTCTGAATGGATGGCCGCTATGGATGTGCAACTGCTTCTGCTCTACCTCTCCCCGATTTTTCTGGCCTTTGTCGGCTGGGAGATGCTCTACCTGCGCAAACATGGCGCCGCCTTCCCCACCGCCACCTACCAGTGGCGAGACTTGTTCGCCAATGCCGCACTGGCCCTGATGCACCAGGGGGGCGATGCGCTGGCGGCCATCGCCATCGCTTATCTGTATGACACCCTCTGGGGCTGGCGACTGTTCGATATCGAGCTGAACTTCTGGAGCGTATTGCTGCTGTTCCTATTGCAGGATCTCTGTTACTGGCTGTTCCACTTCACCAGCCACCATGTGCGCTGGCTGTGGGCCTCCCATGTGGTGCATCACAGCTCGGAGCGACTCAACCTCTCCACCGCCTTTCGCCAGAGCCTGATGTACCCAATCTCCGGCATGTGGCTGTTCTGGATCCCGATGATTGTCATCGGCTTCCCGCCCGAGGCGGTGGTCGCCACCGTGCTGCTCAGCCTGGGCTTCCAGTTCTTCGTCCACACCCAGGTGGTGGGCAAACTCGGCTGGCTGGAGTGGATCTTCAACACCCCCTCCCACCACAGGGTGCACCACGCCAGCAATGCCAAGTACATAGACCGCAACTTCGCCGGGGTGCTGATCATCTGGGATCGGCTGTTCGGCACCTTTGTCGAGGAGGACCCGGCCGAGCCGTGCCGCTTTGGCATCACCAAACCGATCCACAGCTTCAATCCCCTCACCCTCACCTTCCACGAGTGGCGCAACATGCTGCGTGACGCCCGAGGCCTGCCCTGGCGACAAAAGCTCGCCGTGCTGTTTGGCAAACCGGCCGGGCCAGCCAGCCGTTGAGCCCTCGCCCCAAATAACAAAGTCCGGATAGCAAGTCCCTGATAACCAGTCCCTGATAACAAATAGAGCGCCACTATGGCGCTCTATTTTATCGTCAATCACATCTTCGATCTCAGAGATGGGCGAACGACCAGACGGCGGGGATCAAGCTCAGCAAGGTCACTCCAGCCAGCCATCGCTCGCGGCCGCTCAGGCGCAGATCCGCCCCCAGCTGACGGCGGCTGTAGAGAAACAGCAGCAGACCCGGCCCGTAGAGCAGCAAGGAGAGCAGCAGATACTCCACCCCAGCGGCATAGAGCAGCCAGAAGCCGTAACCGCTCGACACCAGCGCCACCGCCCGCATCAGGCTCTGGCCCTGCCCGCTCTCACCCTTATTGCTGAACGAAAGCTTGAGCAAAAACAGCCCGATCAACAGGTAGGGCACCAAAATCATCGAGGTCGATATAAGCAGCAGACTGGTGTAGCCCTTGCCGAGCAGCCACACCAGCAGCAGGCAAGTCTGCACCGTCAAGCTGGTGAGCCAGAGCGATGCGATAGGCGTCCCGTTGCGGTTCTGGCGCCGGAAGATGGCGGGAAACGCGCCGTGGCGGGCCGCGCTGAACGGCACCTCCGCCGAGAAGAGGGTCCAGCTCACGTAGGAGGCAAGCACCGAGACGATCAGGCCGACGCTGATGAGCAGCTTGCCCCAGGATCCGGTCATCTGAGCCATCAGCCCTGCCATGGAGGGGTTGGGCAGCGCCGCCAGCTCGGGCCGACTCAATATTCCGAGCGCCAGCACCGAGATAAGCACATAGAGCAGCAGCGCCAATAGCACCCCAAGCACGGTGGCCGTGCCCACATCCCGCCGGTTTCTGGCGCGGGCCGACAACACCGCGGCCCCCTCGATACCGGTGAAGACCCAGAGGGTGATCAGCATGGTGTTGCGCACCTGCTCGGAGACCGGCACCGCCAGGGTGCTGCCCTGCTGATCCGCCGCGAAGGTGACCGGATCGAACCAGTAGCAGGCAAACAGGATAAACAGCAGCAGCGGCAGGCTTTTGGCCAGGGTCGCCACCAGATTGAACAGCGCCGCCTGCTGCACGCCGCGGGCCACCAGCAGGTGCACAGCCCAGAGGATGCAGGACTCGCCGACAAACGCTGCCAGCGTGTTGCCCTCACCAAACCAGATCTGCTCGGGGGTGTCGATAAAGCTGCCCAGCGCCGCAAAGGCGATCACCAGATAACCCACCACGCCGATGGTGGCGCAAAGCCAGTAGCCCCAGGCAGAGAAGAAGCCCACCAGCTCGCCAAAACCGGCGCGGGCATAGCTGTAGATGCCGCCGTCGAGATCCGGCCTGAGTCGCGACAGATAGAGAAAACTCATGGCGAGCGCCAGGATGCCCACACCCGTCACGCCCCAGCCGATCAGCACGGCGCGGGCGCCTGCCACCTCGGCCATGTTCTGGGGCAGGCTAAAAATCCCCGCCCCCACCATGGAGCTGAACACCAGCGCGGTGAGTGACCAGAGCCCAATCTTGCTCTCTTTCATGGAAGCTCCTTAGCGCAACCGGCGGCTCAGCGCCTGAATATGCTCGGGGCCGATGCCGCAGCAGCCGCCGATGAGGTTCGCACCGGCTGCGCGCCAGCGCTCGGCCCAACCAAGGTAATCCAGCGGCCCCAGATCGGCGCGGATCTCGTCCAGCCCATCATTGGCGGTGGCCTCCTTGGGTTGCGGCGGGAAGGCGTTGGCATAGGCACCGAGGCGAATGTCAGCGCGGCCCAGCGCCTGCAATCGGGCGCTGGCCACCTCGAGGGCCCCCTCAATCACCTCAGGCTGACAGCAGTTGAACAGGATGGCATCGACCCCGGCCGCCACCAGCGCGGTCACCGCATCAGCCACCTGCTCGCCGGAACGTAGTCGCGGCTCGTTGCCCGGCGCCTCATCTTCCAGCGTGAAGGAGACCCAGAACGGCTTGCCATCTTTCGGCAGCAGCGCTTTCAGGGCCAGTGGCTCGGCAATCAGGCTCATGGTCTCGGCCAACCAGATATCCACATAAGGGGATAGCGCCCGGATAAGCGGCGTCGCCAGCTCGCTCACCCGGTCCGCCTTGAACAGGTCGGCACGGTAGGAGCCAAACAGCGGTGGCAGAGAACCCGCCACCTGCACGGCGCCCTTCTGCTCGTCAGCCACCTCACGGGCCAGCTGACCAGCCAGCGCTGCCAACCCCTCCCCGTCGGCAAAGAAACGCTCATCGCCGATATGAAACGGCACCAGCGCATAGCTGTTGGTGGTGATGACCCGGGCACCGCTAGCCACATAGACCTGATGCACGTCACGCACCGTCTCTGGCGCCTCCATCAAGGCCAACGCCGACCATTCGGGCTGACGAAACGGTGCCCCCCGCCGTGCCAGCTCGCGCCCCATGCCCCCATCCAGCACCCACAATTCCCTGGTTTCCATCTGTCGTGTCTCTTAGTTATGTGCGTTGTTTATTTGCGTATTTATCTGTTTGTTTTGTTGATCTGCGGTTTCACATCGAATCGCTGCAGATCGTCCTGCTTCATCCTGTGAAGCCCTTTTATTATGCAGCCATAAAAACCTACGGACGTTTAGATGGCCAAGTCAAGATAAAGCAAAGTCCCACGGGCGGCAATCAGTATCAGCAGAAATCAGCGTGCAAACGGCGAGGCAAACGCAGAAATGCAAGAGGCCACCCGAAGGTGGCCTCATCACAATCTTGATCCGCTGGTAACTTAACGCCCGGCCAGCACTCGCTTGATCTGTTTGACCCAGTCGGAGACCCGACCCTGCTGTGGCAAACCGCGCCAGATCTGCTCCCACTGGGCAGGGCTGAGCGGACGACCGAGGCGACGCTGCACACCCGCATAGAGGTAGTCATGGGCCGTGGTGACCGCATGCTCGGAGGTGAGGAATTTGGAGACCGGATCGGTCAACCGCACATCCCGCATGCCGAGCAGCGGATAGTCGTTGTGCACCGCTGCCAGCATGGTCTCGCGCATGGCGGACTCGATGTAACCACGGGCAAACAGGGCGGTCACCGACTCCAGCGACCCCTGATCCGGGCCGTGGTACTGCTCATCAAAGACCGGGCTCGGCTCGACCATGCCGCTTTGCACCACCGCGTCGGGATCCGGCTGCGGCACCACCACGGCAGGCTTGGGGGCAACCGGCTTGGCTGCCACTGTGGCTTTGCGCGGCGCACTCTGGCTACAGGCACCCAGTGCCAGGGCGAGCGCGACACAGGCCAGCGCACGGGAATGAGACTGCATCTTCATGACTCTTATGTCGCTCCTTTTACGATTCCTGAGCTGGCTTCTCGGCCATAGCCGGTTCGACCCGGGTAACCAGCAGCTGATCAATCTTGTAACTGTCGATATCGACCACTTCGAACTTGTAACCGGCGTATTTGACCGAGTCAGTGCGCTTGGGGATCTTGCGCAGCATATACATGATAAAGCCGGCGATGGTCTCGTAGTTCTGGTTCTCGGGGAACTCTTCGATATCGAAGGCGCGCATCACGTCGGAGATGGGGGTGACCCCGTCCACCAGCCAGGAGTTCTCGTCGCGCTGGACGATCTGCTCTTCCACCACGTGGGTGGCCCACTCGCCCATGACGGTACTCATCAGGTCGTTCATGGTGACAATCCCCACCACCAACGCGTACTCGTTCATCACCACGGCAAAGTCGCCACGATGATTCTTGAAGTACTCCATCGCCTCATAGAGGTTCAGGGTATCGGGGATGATGATGACGTTCTGCACCAGGTTGCCACCGATCAGGTCGATGCTCTGGCCGCCGATAACGCGGATCAGCAGCTCTTTTGCATCGACAAAGCCCTTGATGCTGTCGAGGTTGTGGTCACAGACCAGAAACTTGTTGTGGGGATGTTCGGCGATCTTCGCCTTGATGCTCTCTTCACTCTCTTGCAGGGTGAAGTAGATGAGGCTCTCGCGGGCCGTCATGGCAGAGGTGACACCAAGGGACTGCAACTCGAACACGTTCTCGATGAGCTGATGCTCCTCGCGCTGGATAACCCCCGCCTCGGCACCGGCATCCATCACCGCATAGATATCGTCGGAGGTGATCTCGTCATTACGCACCGTGGATACGCGCATCAGACGGAACAGGGAGTTTGCCAATCCGTTGAAGACCCACACCAGCGGCATCAGCACGGTGACGAAGAAGAGCATGGGGCGCACCACCACCACTGCAATCTGCTCGGGCATGGTCATTGCCAGACGCTTGGGCATCAGATCAGCGATCAGGATAAACATGCCGGTGACGAACACGAAGGAGGCACCGGAGCTGATCTCGCCAAGCCAGGGCCCTTGGTAGAACTGGGAGACAATCCCCTTGATGGCGGGGTTGAGGGCAGACTCACCCAGGATACCGCCCAGAATGGCGACGGTATTGAGGCCAATCTGCACCACGGTGAAAAAGTTGCCCGGTTGGGCCTGCAGGGCCAGCACCTTTTCGGCCTGGCGATTACCTTCATCCGCCATCACCTGCAATTTGATTTTGCGAGACGCGGCGAGAGAGATCTCGGAGAGGGAGAAGAACACACTGCCGCCAACCAGCAGCATTAAAAAGAACAAACTATCGGCAAAACTCATGATTAACCTATTGCTACACCCGCCTTAGCACAAGACGGCAAACTGGGCCCGGGAGACCGGACCGTGAGCCCATCCGGGACTCACACAGGGGGAGTATTCTATCAGAAAACAGCCAGTTGGGGGCTTTATCTTACTCCGACCAGTTATGCAACAAAAAAGGCGCTTCACGCGCCTTTTTATTCACTTCCGGTTAGCCCTTGCCCAGCAAGGTGCCCAGATCGTCCGCCTTGGTATGGCGCACATCCTTGCCTTTCACGTAGTAGACGATGTACTCGCAGATGTGCTGGCAGCGATCGCCGACCCGCTCGATGGCCCGCGCCGCCCACAGGACGTTGAGCACCTGGGGGATGGTGCGGGGATCTTCCATCATATAGGTCATAAGCTCACGGATGATGGACTCGTACTCCCGGTCTACCTTGTCATCTTCCTTGTAGACCGCCAGCGCCGCGTCCAGATCCATGCGGGCGAAAGCGTCGAGTACATCGTGCAGCATCTTGATGGTACGACGGCCCATGTTCTCCAGCGACACCAGCGGCGGCTGCGGCTTGTTGGCGTTGTCGGTCAGCATGCGGGCGATCTTGTCGGCCACGTCGCCAATGCGCTCCAAATCGGTGATGGTCTTGATGATGGCCATCACCAGTCGCAGGTCGGAGGCGGTCGGCTGACGCTTGGCGATGATGCGGGTGCACTCCTCGTCGATCGCCACTTCCATCGCGTTGACCTTGTGGTCGTTGGCCACGATTTTCCGCGCCGCATCGAGATCCTGATCGTGGATCGCCGCAATGGCGTCGGTGAGCTGCTGCTCCACCAGACCGCCCATCACCAGCACCTGGTTGCGCACGCTCTCTAGCTCGGCATTGAACTGACCGGAGATGTGTTTATTGAGGTTCATATTGTCCATACAAATAATCCTTGATTGCTCCGATTATGCCTTAGCCGTTGAACCGACTGCCAATCTGTTTGCTGAGATTCATCCTCTCCTCTCCTTAGCCGTAACGACCGGTAATGTAATCTTCGGTCTTTTTCTTGGCCGGGGTGGTGAAAATGGTGTTGGTATCCGAGTACTCGATAAGCTCGCCCATATACATAAAGGCGGTCTGATCCGACACGCGCGCAGCCTGTTGCATGTTGTGGGTCACGATCACCACGGTGAACTGGCTCTTGAGCTCGTTGATCAGCTCCTCGATGGTGAGGGTGGAGATGGGGTCGAGCGCCGAGGTCGGTTCATCGAGCAGCAACACTTCCGGCTCAATAGCGATGGCGCGGGCAATCACCAGACGCTGCTGCTGACCACCGGAGAGACCGAAGGCGTTGTCATGCAGACGATCCTTCACCTCGTCCCACAGGGCCGCACCGCGCAGGGAGCGCTCGGCCGCTTCATCCAGAGTGCGACGATCGTTGATCCCCTGCAGGCGCAGACCATAGACCACGTTCTCGTAGATGGACTTGGGGAACGGGTTCGGGCGCTGGAACACCATGCCCACCTGACGGCGCAGGGCGGAAACATCGACGCTCTTGTCATAGATGTTGTGGCCGTGCAGCTGGATTTCCCCCTCGATGCGGCAGATCTCCACCAGATCGTTCATCCGGTTGATGCAGCGCAGCAGGGTCGATTTGCCACAGCCTGACGGGCCGATAAAGGCGGTCACCTGCCCTTTGGGGATCTTCATGTTGACGTTGAACAGCGCCTGCTTGCTGCCGTAGTACAGGTTGAGATCCTTCACCTCCAGCGCGGTCTGCTCCGGGGTCAGGTTGAGCAGGTCCAGCGCGGTGTGCTGGGTAGACGTGGTCGTTACGTTGATCATCTGTTACCTCAAAATCTATCTGGAGTGGCCGGACAGCTGCCGGCGCCCCTCACGTATTGGTGCAGAGAGATGGCGGCTCGCGCTCGGCCGCCCCTCTGTTATCTCACTCTTGTATCACTCAAGCGGCGCCGGATTAATGCTCCAGCGACCGGAATTTCTCGCGCAAGTGGTTACGAATACCGATAGCGGTCAGGTTCAGACCCACGATCACCGTCACCAGCAGGAAGGAGGTGGCGTAGACCAGCGGGCGGGCCGCCTCGACGTTGGGGCTCTGGAAGCCGACGTCATAGATGTGGAAGCCCAGGTGCATGAACTTGCGCTCCACATGCAGATACGGGAAGTTGCCATCCATCGGCAGGGTCGGAGCCAGTTTTACCACCCCCACCAGCATCAGCGGCGCCACTTCACCGGCTGCACGGGCAATAGCCAGAATAAGGCCGGTCATGATGGCCGGGCTCGCCATCGGCAGCACAATGCGCCACAGGGTCTCGGCCTGGGTGGCGCCCAGTGCCAACGAGCCCTGACGGATGGTGCTCGGGATCCGCGCCAGCCCCTCTTCGGTGGAGACAATCACCACCGGCAGGGTCAGGATGGCCAGGGTCAGCGCCGACCAGATCACGCCGGGTGAGCCAAAGGTCGGGCTCGGCAGCGCTTCCGGGTAGAAAAGCTGGTCTAACGAACCGCCGAGTGTGTAGACGAAGAAGCCCAGACCAAACACGCCGTAGACGATGGAGGGCACGCCCGCCAGGTTTATCACCGCAATGCGGATAAGCTTGGTCAGACTGTTCTTGCCCGCATACTCGTGCAGATAAACCGCTGCCACCACCCCCAGCGGGGTCACGATGATCGCCATCAGGATAACCATGAAGACGGTACCGAAGATGGCCGGGAACACCCCGCCCTCGGTGTTGGCTTCGCGAGGCTCACCGGAAACAAACTTGCCAATCTGATGGAACCAGTGACCCACCTTGGCCAGCAGGCTCATGTCGTTGGGCCATACCACGTCCAGTACCTTGGACATCGGCATGGTCACCAGCTCGCCACGCATATCCTTGACGGTGATGGCGTCGCGATCGGCTTGGCTACGCAGAGAGAAGAGCTCTTTTTCCAGCACCTGATAACGATCGTTGAGGGCCTGACGCTCGCTGGCCAGCTCCACTTTGAGCTGATCAGTCAGCTCATTTTCAAGCTCTGCTTTACGTTCCTTGAGGCGCAACTTCTCTAATTGGTAGTTGATGGCGCCAATGGGGCCTTTTTGTAACTCATTGGCTTGTTCAGACAAACCGTTGCTTCGAGCCAGCATCCGCTTGAGCACTTTGTGCAAATCTTGCTCATACACGACGCCATCTTCCTTGGCCTCTACCACATAGCCATAGAAGTTGCCGTTGGTAGTACGCTCTATCATTGCCATCTCGACAGGAAGAGCCTGAGACTTGATATCAGTCTCCAGAACCCAGCGAAAATCGAGGTCAACGAACTCGCGGTTGCCGGTCTTGACCAGATAACGGGTCAACACCTCACGTTCTTCACCTTCCAATGGCAATCCTGCGGCTCGCAGGCGTTCAACCGGCACCAGCTCACTGTCATTGATTTCACCAACCAACACACTCTTGTTACCGCTGGCGTCTTCCAGTTGCCACTCATAGATAGGGTGGGGCCAGAAGTAGACCAGACCACGCCAGCCGATCAGCAACAACAGACCCAGTACCGCTACCAGGCTCAGGCTGACGGCACCGCCGGTCATCCAGATCCAGGGGGCCCCTGATTTAAACCACTTACCCATTGTCGATTCCTTGCCCGTTACATGGAGCTGTATTTTTCACGCAACCGCTGGCGGACAAACTCGGCCAGGGTGTTGAAGAAAAAGGTGAACACAAACAGTACGAAGGCCGCGAGGAACAGCACTCGATAGTGGGAGCTGCCCACTTCCGACTCCGGCATCTCCACCGCAATGTTGGCGGCGAGGGTACGCAACCCCTGGAACATGGAGAAATCCATGATGGGGGTGTTGCCAGTGGCCATCAGCACGATCATGGTCTCACCCACGGCGCGGCCAAGCCCCATCATCACCGCAGAGAAGATGCCCGGGCTCGCGGTGAGGATCACCACCCGGCTCAGGGTCTGCCACGGGGTGGCCCCCAGCGCCAGCGAGCCCTGAGTCAGATGCTTGGGCACCGAGAAGACCGCATCTTCTGCAATGGAGAAGATGGTGGGGATGACCGCAAAGCCCATGGCGATACCGACCACCAGCGAGTTGCGCTGGTCAAATTTGATCCCCATTACATTGGTGAGCCAGCTACGGGTATCACCACCGAAAAACGCATTTTCTACGACAGGACTGAGAGTAAGAGCCATCCAGCCAATCAGAATAACGACAGGGATCAGTAAGACGGCTTGACTGCCCTCAGGCACACTTTGCTTGAGAGTGTCAGGCAACAGATGCCATAGCAGAGCTGCAAGCAGCATCCCCATCGGCAGCATCACCAGCATCATAAAAATGCCCGGCAGGTAATCTTCCACAATGGGAGCAAGCCACAAACCAGCCAGGAAACCGAGGATAACAGTTGGCAATGCCTCCATGATCTCTATGGTCGGTTTAACAAACTTGCGCATCCCCGGAGACATGAAGTAGGCGGTATAGATGGCACCGGCAATCCCGAGTGGTACAGCAAACAACAGCGCATAAAAAGCGGCTTTGAGAGTACCAAACGAAAGGGGGACCAGACTCAGCTTGGCTTCAAAGTCGTTGCTGGCGGAGGTGGATTGCCACACATACTGGGGCTCCGGATACCCTTCGTACCATACCTTTTGCCAGAGGGCAGACCAGGTCACTTCGGGGTGATCATTCTCAACCGTAAACAATTTGAAGGTGTCGCCTTGTTGCATCAACAGTGCATTGTGGCGTGGAGAGATGGCCAGGGCAGAAAGCTCCCCCCCTTCTACTGTCTCGGTCAGCAGCTTGGTCTCGCCGGTGGCGTGGAAGAAGCTGATGATGCCGTCCTTGTCGGCACTGATGAAGCCTTTGCGAAAGTGCTCGGGAGTCAACAGATCCACTGCGCCATCACCCTTGAAATCACGGATCTGGGTGAACTGACGTTTGCCATCCTTTGCCACTTCAAACCACTGGGAGATGACACCGTTGTCATTACCTACCAGCAGCGAAGAAGCGCCTGCCAGCAGCTCGACCCGAGTCACGTTGGCGTTGGTGGCATTGATCTCCAGCACGTTGCGCAAGGAGATCTCGCTCAGGTTATGAATGTCATAGACGGAGAGACGATTTCCCTGACGTACAAAGAGGATCCGCAGATTGGGGGTCAGCAGCATCTGATCCACATGACGCGGCAAAGAGGGAATCGTGTAGTTTTCACTGCTCCACTCAATCTCCCCGGAGATGAAGTTCTCCTCGCCGCTCATCACAGTCATCACGCCACGACCATCTTCGGTCACGGCAGCGGTCGCCATCTTGTCCTTGGTGGCTTCGAACACCATCAGTTGCAGCGCCTTCCCTTGCGGGTCGATCACCACAGGCTCTTCGCCGAAGGGATATTTCAGGCTGGGTTCAATCACCCGCACATCGTTGGGATAGGAGACCTTGAACGCAGGCTGGACAACCAGTGCCTTGCCATCGGCAAAGCCGTAGGCAATCAGCTTTTGGCCCGGTGCCGGCGTTGTGGCCGTGCTGATGTCGCCAGCAACCTGGGCTTGGCCCAGTGACTGGCCAACCTTGATCTTGTCATCTCCTTGTAGCGCGAAGAAGTTGACCTGACCTTTATCGCTGAAGCGATAGCCGATCTCGTTCTGCTCTTCCATGCCGAGCCAGGCTGTCTTCCCTGCGACGGGCAGGGTAAACGAGGTGGCCGGCTCCATGGAGGCGCCATTGAAGATGGGTTTCACCACATAGAGCAGATAAAAGAAGATAAGCAGCAGCGCCACCAGTACCAGGGCTCCGCCTGTGGTGACGCCATATTTGGCCAATTTATCCTTGATCCGGCGTTTTCTACTGCCCGCCATGACCAGGTTTAACGATTCCGATGACATGCAAGACCTCAATGTAAGCTAGGCTTCGCGGCATTATATGGCGGTTGCATGACAGTTTTGTTACATCGAGAGTGCTTTAACAGAGGTTGTTTACGGAAAAATGGGCGGGGATCCTTTCGAAGGCGAGCGAGCGTAATATATTGTTTATAAAGGGATATTTATGAAGGCAATCAGCAAGGGCAGCCTGCGCTGCCCCCGAATGATTCAGGAAAGGGTATCGTTTGATTGTTGCAACGCCAGTTTGGCCGCCTTTTTCTCGGCGCGGCGGCGCTTGAAGAAGGCCGACAACTGGGCCGAGCAGGCATCGGCCAGCACGCCGCCGGTCAGCTCGACACTGTGGTTGTGGCGCGGGTCCTGCAAGATCTCGAACACCGACCCCGCCGCGCCGGTCTTGAGATCTCGGGCACCGTAAACCACCCGCTTGACCCGGCTATGGATCAGCGCACCGGCACACATACAGCAGGGCTCCAGCGTCACATAAAGAGTGGTGTCGAGCAGCCGGTAGTTCGCCAGCTGCTGGCCCGCCGCCCGGATTGCCATCACCTCGGCATGGGCACAGGCATCGTGTTCGCTGATGGAGCGATTCCACCCCTCGCCCACCACCTGACCATCCAGCACCAGTACGGCACCGACCGGGATCTCGCCAATCCCTTCGGCCCGGGCAGCCAATGCCATGGCATGACGCATCCACTGTTCGTCCTGCTCGGTCTGACTCGGTATTTCTGGGACCTCTGATGGTTTCACGCCCATCCCCTCTTTATATTGTTCAATTGTGCTGTTTACATTCCAGCTATCCATACCTGTCAGATGAATCCATAGATAGCAGGCATGATAGCTCGCAGTGACAGGGCGGCGATTATGCCAAATCTGCACGTCAGACCCAAGCCGCATCCCGACTGAGCAATAAAGAAGCAATCGGCATCTCTATGATAAAAAAGGAGTTGCACCCGTTTGGCCATGCTATTAGACTTCCTCCCCGTCAGCCGAGTCTGACTCCGTCGGTGTGTAGCGCAGCCAGGTAGCGCATCTGCATGGGGTGTAGAGGGTCGGAGGTTCGAATCCTCTCACACCGACCATTTTCCCCGAGAATAGCCCAGTCAAACGACTGGGCTATTTTTTTGCTTCCGATTTATCCTCCTGACAACGCCAGCCCACCAAGAACAAAAAACATTCAGAACCACTTGAATCTTTTTTCCAAACTCATTAAGATGCGCAACTTTCCGCCGGTAGACAACACAGGGAGGTGGAAACACGAGTGAAGGGATCACTGTCCGGCTTGCGTGCAACACAGGACCAGGCATGAACCAGAACACCGATTTCGCACCCGCCATTACGCTTTATTCCGTTCCTCACGACACCCCTTGCCACACCGAAAGCGAAAATGAACAGGTCATCCAGCTGGATGTGATCGATCTTGCCGAACCGGATGATGACTATTGAGCCCGGCCAGATGGCCGCTCAATCACTGGGGCATCGCCTGTTCAACACACTCAGTTTCACACCCTTGGCGAGAAATCTGCAAAAAACGACAAACTGCTAATTCTATCAAAGATGGCAGTATTATTGACTGATGCGTCTCCCCCTTCCCTCTCCAGCATCCCCCCCGACAATTGATACAAACCTACGTTATTGCGCTTCACTTTCCATCGTTGCAACCGCTGGTGCCAACAGAGCCTGCATCACCAAGCCAAGTTTAAAACGCACGTTCACTAACTAGGTCTAGCAATAGCAAAACATTCATTGTCACATTCAAACGCACTTTATACGGCTGTTTTGGCAAAGCCTGGAGTTAGGTCGGGATTTGTTTTTGCATTTGTAATTTTATTACGTAATAAGTTACAGAACGAGGCTCAGGGTAACGGCCCAAATTAGCCGTTGTCCGATGGGAAAAAGCAGGAGCATAACCATCTGCGTAGAGCTTTTATACCAACCAAATAAAGCAATAAAAAACATAAACTTAACCATATCGAAAAAACAGGCGTTTAAAAAAAACTGTTGACGTATTCAACAATATTTCGCACCTTATCAATCGTGTTACCCCGTTGTTGCGGGAACGTTTCAGGAACAGGGATTCGACTTTAGTCGTAGTTAGTAAGTTCAAAATGTAATTCTCAAAGGAGTGAACCTTATGTCGGCACCGGCTCAGACCCACTGCAGCGCCCGCCTTCGCATCCAAGGCGAGATGCTACCCGAATACGCGCAAATTCTGACGCCGGACGCGGTGGCTCTGGTCTCCGAACTGGTGGAACGTTTTGCTCCCCAAAGAGGGGAATTGCTGAAACAACGTGTGGCACGCCAGGCCCGTATCGACGGCGGCGAGCTGCCGGACTTCCTGCCGGAAACCGCCCACATACGTGAAGGTGACTGGACCATTCGCGGCATTCCCGCCGACCTGCAAGACCGCCGTGTGGAGATCACCGGCCCGGTCGAGCGCAAGATGGTGATCAACGCCCTCAACGCCAACGTCAAGGTGTTCATGGCGGACTTCGAGGACTCACTGGCCCCCGCCTGGAACAAGGTGATCGAGGGCCAAATCAACCTGCGCGATGCGGTCAACGGCACCATCTCCTACACCAGTCCGGAAGGGAAGGCCTATACCCTGAACGCCGATCCGGCCGTCCTCATCTGCCGGGTGCGCGGTCTGCACCTGCCGGAAAAACATGTCACCTTCGATGGCGAGCCCATCCCCGGTGGCCTCTTCGATTTTGCCCTCTACTTCCTGCACAACTATCAGGCGCTGCTGGCCAAAGGCTCCGGCCCCTACTTCTACGTGCCCAAGTTGCAGAGCCATCTGGAAGGGCGTTGGTGGAGCGAGGTGTTCGCCTGGACCGAGGACAAGTTCGGCCTGCCCCGCGGCACCATCAAGGCCACCGTGCTGATTGAAACCCTGCCGGCCGTGTTCGAGATGGATGAGCTGCTCTATCAGATGAAGGATCACATCGTCGCCCTCAACTGCGGCCGCTGGGACTACATCTTCAGCTATATCAAAACCTTGAAGAACCATCCGGATCGGGTGCTGCCTGATCGTCAGGTGGTAACCATGGACAAGCCGTTCCTCTCCGCCTACTCGCGGCTGCTGATCAAGACCTGTCACAAGCGCGGTGCGCTGGCGATGGGTGGCATGGCCGCCTTTATTCCGGCCAAGGACGCTGCCGTCAACGAGCAGGTCTTCGCCAAGGTCAAGGCCGACAAGGAGCGCGAAGCCAACAACGGCCACGATGGTACCTGGGTCGCCCACCCGGGCCTCGCTGATACCGCCATGGCGGTGTTCAACGCCACCATTGCGGCTGGCGCCAAGAACCAGATCGGCGTACTGCGTGAGCAGGATGCCCCCCTCACCGCCGCCGACCTGCTGGCACCCTGTGAGGGCGAGCGCACCGAGGCGGGGATGCGCACCAATATCCGGGTCGCCCTGCAATATCTGGAGGCCTGGATCAACGGCAACGGCTGCGTGCCCATCTACGGTCTGATGGAAGATGCCGCCACCGCCGAGATCTCCCGCACCTCCATCTGGCAGTGGATCCGCCACGGCAAGAGTCTGTCGAATGGCAAGGTGGTGACCAAAGAGCTGTTCCGCCAGATGCTGGCCGAGGAGCTGGAGGTGGTCAAAGCCGAGGTGGGCGCCGCACGCTGGCAGGCAGGACGCTTTGCCGAGGCGAGCGAGCTGATGGAAGAGATCACCTGCGCCGACACCCTGATCGATTTTCTGACGCTGCCCGGTTACGAGCGGCTCTGAATCACGGGCCCCCAGCGGGGCTCGCCAATAACAAGTCAATGGAAACGTGAAATCAATGAAAGAGGGAACTGATATGGCACTGACCCGTGAGCAACAGATCCAGGCTATCGAGAAAGACTGGGCGGAAAACCCCCGCTGGAAAGGGATCAAGCGCGGCTACAGCGCCGAAGATGTGGTAAACCTGCGCGGCAGCTTGCAGCCGGTTCACACCCTGGCTCAGCGCGGTGCCGACAAGCTGTGGGGCCTGATCCACGGCGACGCCAAGAAAGGCTACGTCAACTGCCTCGGCGCCCTGACCGGCGGTCAGGCAGTACAGCAAGCCAAGGCGGGGATCGAGGCGATCTACCTCTCCGGCTGGCAGGTGGCGGCGGACAACAACTTGTCCTCCACCATGTATCCAGATCAGTCCCTCTACCCGGCCAACTCCGTACCGTCCGTGGTGGAGCGCATCAACAACTCCTTCGCCCGTGCCGACCAGATCCAGTGGGCCAACAAGGTCGGGCCGCAGGATGAGGGTTTTATCGACTACTTCCTGCCGATCGTGGCCGATGCGGAAGCCGGTTTCGGTGGCGTATTGAACGCCTTCGAACTGATGAAGGGAATGATTGAAGCGGGCGCCGCTGGCGTGCACTTCGAAGATCAGCTCGCTTCCGTCAAGAAGTGCGGCCATATGGGTGGCAAGGTGCTGGTACCGACTCAGGAAGCGGTGCAGAAGCTGGTTGCTGCCCGTCTGGCAGCTGATGTGTGCGGCACCACCACCCTGGTGATCGCCCGTACCGACGCCAACGCCGCTGACCTGTTGACCACCGACGCCGACCCGTACGATGCAGACTTCCTGACTGGCGAGCGCACAGCTGAAGGGTTCTACAAGGTGCGTGCTGGTATCGATCAGGCCATCGCTCGCGGTCTGGCTTACGCCCCCTACGCTGACATGGTGTGGTGTGAAACCGCCAAGCCGGATCTGGACGAAGCGCGTAAATTTGCCGAAGCGATCAAGGCCAAGTTCCCGGATCGCATCTTGGCCTACAACTGCTCCCCGAGCTTCAACTGGAAGAAGAATCTGGACGATGCCACCATCGCCCGCTTCCAGCAGGCGCTCTCCGACATGGGCTACAAGTACCAGTTCATCACCCTCGCGGGTATCCACAACATGTGGTTCCACATGTACGAACTGGCCTACCAGTACGCCCGTGGCGAAGGGATGAAGCACTACGTCGAGATGGTGCAGGAGCCGGAATTTGCCGCCGCCAGCCGTGGCTACACCTTCGTAGCCCACCAGCAGGAGGTCGGTACCGGTTACTTCGACAAGGTGACCACCGTCATTCAGGGTGGCCAATCCTCGGTCACCGCGCTGACCGGCTCCACCGAAGAAGATCAGTTCCACTAATAAGAGAGCTGCCTTGAAATAGCAAAACCCCGGCCTGAAGCCGGGGTTTCTTTTTATCTGCCATTCAAACGAAAGTCAGGCCACAACCGCACACCGCAGAGAGGATCAGAGCTCGAGGATCTCTTTGACAAAGGGAATGGTCAGCTTGCGCTTGGCGCGAAATGAGGCGTTGTCGAGCTGATTGAGGGTGGTGAGCAGGGTGCGCATATCGCGGGAGAGTCGGTTGAGCAGGAAGCGGCCCACATCGATGGGCAATTTGAAGCCCCGCAGCTCGGCACGCAGCTGCAGGGCACTGAGCTTGCCTTCATCATCCAGCTCTTCGAGATGGAAACTGACACCCCAGTCGAGGCGCGAAGCGAGATCCGGCAGTTGCAGTCCCAGTTTGCGCGGTGCGCTGCAGCCGGTGACCACCAGCGTCCCCTCGCCCTTCTCCTGCCAGCGGTTGTAGAAATCGAACAGGGCCCGCTCCCACACGGCATTGCCGGCGATCGCCTCAAGGCTGTCGAGACAGACCAGCGGCAGGCTTTCGAGGGCATCGAGCATGCTGGGGTCGAGCTGTTCAAACTGATCGAGAGAAAGATAGGCCGCCGCCGCATCGCGGGCGTTGACCTCGGCACAGGTGGCGTGGAGCAGATGAGAGCGTCCGGATCCCTTGGCTCCCCAGAAATAGAGGAAAGGCGATCCCTGACCGATGGCCGCATTCTTGAGGGCGGTGATCAGATGAGCATTGGTGCCGGGATAAAAACTGACGAAGGTTTCATCATCCGGTAGTTGTACGGCTAAAGACAGTTGGGCCGGTTGCTTCACTCGTTGGGCTTTGACTGTGACATTTGTGGCTAAGTGTATCATCGCAAAGGCAGATAGAGAACCGCCCGGACAGGCCGGGCGGTCTACAAAAGCCTTATAAAATCAGGGCTGCGACCATTGGTAACACAAACCGCTGCCATTATCGTCAACCTTGCGCAAACGACTCTCAAGTTGCAGCGCCCGCACCAGTTCGGCCTGATCCCCTTGCAGGGTAAAGTTGAAGGTGACCTGGTCCCCCTCCAGCTTGCCGATCGCCACCTTGCTGACGTTGGCCATCCCCTGCAGCATCTTCTGCACGGCGATCATGCTGTCCACTTCGGAGAGGCCATCCACCACCAGGGTCTGGCTGGTTGCCGGACCCGAAATGCGAGCACCGTAGTTTTTCACCAGCCAGGCCGCCAGGGTATCGGCAAGCCCTTGCGCCACTTCGGCCTGAGTGCCGGTGCTATTGCCACGGGTCAGCTCGGTCACTTCACCGGCCGCTTTGGGGCCGTAGAGTCCCCAATCGATGCTCCACTTGTCACCTTCCGGTGTCAGCTTGCCCAGCACCACCATCTCGGCGCCATAGCGCTGGCTTGCCTGCAAAATCGGGTCGGCAAAGCGTCCCCAGACGTCGGTGGCACTGACCGCCATGTTGTCATCGAGATCCATCAGCGGAATGCTGATGGGCAGCCCCAGCATCTGGGCCTGCTCGCGCAAGGCTTGCGCCCAACCATCGCTGGATTGATCCGCCAGCAAGCGACGCTCACCCTGATCCACCACCAGCCAGATGGCCATTTGGGGACGAGCCGGGCCAAGCAGGGCAAACTGGCTCTCGGAAACCAGGCTGTTGACCTTGTCACTCTTGAACTCGGCTTTCAGATACTTGACGGAGTCCTGATCCTGATAACCATAGCTTTTGACATAGTCGCCCGGGGCCGCCAGCGCCTTGACCACCACCGGCTGGGTGAGGATGTCACGCTTGCCGGTCACCTTGATCAGCACCTGACCCAGTGCCTGCCCCTGAGCGGCCACCATGTCACCACTGGTCGGGGCCTTGCCCTGATAGAGGTCGGTCACCTGAGCGGCCGAGGCCATGAATGACAAGCCGCAGCAGAGGGCGGTCACAACACGTTTGAACATGAACAGAGTCTCGAAATGGGAGAGTGTGCTTATGGTAGCGGCAAGGCGCGTCCTGCGGCAAGGCTGGCACAAGCGGCCACAAACAGCAGAGCCGGCGATGCGCCGGCTCCGATCACCCCTTCCACATGGGAAGCAGGTCAAGGCATAAACTTATTTGGTACCGAAGATCTTGTCGCCTGCATCGCCCAGACCCGGCACGATGTAGCCTTTCTCGTTCAGCCCCTGGTCGACAGAAGCGCAGTAGAGCTCTACGTCGGGGTGAGCGGCTTCCAGCGCCTTGATCCCTTCCGGCGCGGCAACCAGTACCAGCACCTTGATGGATTGGCAGCCTTTCTTCTTCAGCAGATCGATGGTAGCGATCATGGAACCACCGGTGGCCAGCATCGGATCGATGACCAGCGCCAGACGCTCTTCGATGTTGCTGACGATCTTCTCGAAATAGGGAACCGGTTGCAGGGTCTCTTCATCGCGGTAGATACCGACCACGCTGACGCGGGCACTCGGCATGTGCTCCAGCACGCCATCCATCATGCCAAGGCCGGCACGCAGGATGGGTACGACGGTTACCTTCTTGCCTTTGATCTGGTCAACTTCTACTGGCCCATTCCAGCCATCGATGATAACCTTCTCGGTTTCGAAGTCAGAGGTCGCTTCATAGGTCAACAAACTGCCCACTTCTTTGGCCAGTTCACGGAAACGCTTGGTGCTGATATCGCCTTCACGCATCAGACCGATCTTGTGTTTGACCAGGGGGTGTTTGACTTCAACGACTTTCATTATTATCTCCTCTAACCTGCCGCAAAAAAATCGCGGAATCATACAACAAAAGCCACCGCTTGTAGAGCATTTCCGCGCAAAAACGCGCAAACGATTTCCTTTCTGGTTTTTCACCGCCACTGTTAGAATACGCCCCGAATTTTACCCTCCACTTCTTTACATGACGGGGAATACTCGTGACTGACAAAACCTCACTGAGCTACAAGGATGCTGGCGTAGATATCGATGCCGGCAATGCACTGGTTGAACGTATCAAGGGCGTGTCAAAGCGCACTCGTCGTCCTGAAGTCCTTGGTGGTCTTGGCGGCTTTGGGGCCTTGTGTCAAATCCCTGCGGGCTACAAGGAGCCGGTACTGGTCTCCGGTACCGATGGTGTGGGCACCAAGCTGCGGCTGGCCATCGACCTGAAGAAGCACGACACC
Organism: Aeromonas sp. R10-2; assembly: GCF_040908445.1. Taxonomy (NCBI): domain Bacteria; kingdom Pseudomonadati; phylum Pseudomonadota; class Gammaproteobacteria; order Aeromonadales; family Aeromonadaceae; genus Aeromonas; species Aeromonas sp. R10-2. Next base: position 100,057 of record NZ_JBFODS010000034.1, read on the forward strand.
GTGGGCATCGATTTGGTGGCCATGTGCGTCAATGACCTGATCGTACAGGGCGCCGAGCCGCTGTTCTTCCTCGACTACTATGCAACCGGCAAGCTGGACGTGGACACCGCGGCCGCGGTGGTCACCGGGATCGGTGCCGGTTGCGAGCAGTCAGGCTGTGCCCTGGTGGGCGGCGAGACCGCCGAGATGCCGGGTATGTATGAAGGGGAAGACTACGACATCGCCGGTTTCTGCGTCGGTGTGGTGGAGAAGAGCGAAATCATCGACGGTAGCAAGGTCGGTGAAGGGGATGCCCTGATCGCCCTGGCCGCCAGCGGCCCTCACTCCAACGGCTTCTCCCTGATCCGTAAAATTCTGGAAGTCTCCAAAGCCGACGTGCATCAGCCGCTGGGTGACCGCACCCTCGCAGATGCCTTGCTGGAGCCGACCCGCATCTATGTGAAACCTGTGCTCAAGCTCATCAAGGAGTGCGAGATCCACGCCCTCTCCCACATCACAGGTGGCGGCTTCTGGGAGAATATCCCCCGCGTATTGCCTGCCAATACTCAAGCGGTGATCGACGAGCAGAGCTGGCAGTGGCCGGCGGTGTTCAGCTGGCTGCAGCAGGCTGGCAACGTCACCCGTCACGAGATGTATCGCACCTTCAACTGCGGTGTCGGCATGATCATCGCCCTGCCTGCCAATCAGCTGGAGAAGGCGCTGACCCTGCTCAAAGCGGAAGGCGAGAACGCATGGCACATCGGTCATATCGCCAAGGCAGCAGACGGTGAGGAGCAGGTCGTCATCAAATGATGCGGATCCTCGTCCTAATCTCCGGCAGCGGCAGCAACCTGCAGGCGATCCTCGACCACTGCGCAAGCGGTAAGATTGTCGGTGAAGTGGTCGGCGTCATCAGCAACAAGGTCGATGCCTATGGTCTGGTTCGCGCCAAAGAAGCGGGGGTGGCGACCTCCATTCTGGCCCAGCAGCAGTTTGCCAGCCGGGAGGAGTACGACGCCGCCCTGCTGGCGCTGATGGCAGACTATCAGCCGGACTTGGTGGTGCTGGCCGGGTTTATGCGGATATTGAGCGGCGATCTGGTGCGCCATTTCGCCGGGCGGATGATCAATATCCACCCCTCCCTGCTGCCCAAGTATCAGGGCCTGCACACCCACCAGCGCGCCATAGATGCCGGTGACAGTGAACACGGCGCCAGTGTCCACTTTGTCACCGAAGAGCTAGATGGTGGCCCGGTTATCCTGCAGGCCAGCGTGCCCATCTTTGAAGGGGACACGGCGGACGAGGTAGCGGCACGGGTACAGGCGCAGGAGCACAGCATCTACCCTCTGGTGGTGCGCTGGTTCTGCGAAGGCAGGCTGCAGATGGTGGACGGCGCTGTGCACCTGGATGGCGCCCTGCTGGGCCCCGCTGGTTACGCCTGCGAGTAAGCAGACGTCTTGTCGAAATGTGAAAAAGGAGGCCGATGGCCTAATGCCGATCAGTTAAGGATCCATTGACCGATCCTTCTGTTGTGTGAAAATCCGAAACCTGTTGATTGGTTTAGGATTTTTTATGCGTATCGCTCACGCTCTCGACTTCCTCCACGCCAGCAATGCTGCTCAGTTTGAGTCACTCTCCGACCTCATTCCTCCCGAGCTCATCACGACGCTGCTCGCCGAAGAGAATGTCGTGACCTTGCGTCGCCGCCGCATGCCCATGGAGCGTCTGGTCTGGGCCATCATCGGCATGGCTATCTTCCGCCACGTCCCCATGACCCAGCTCGTCAATCAGCTCGATATCCTCTTGCCCGGCGACCGCCCCTTTGTCGCCCCCAGCGCCTTCCTGCAAGCTCGCCAAAAGCTTGGCCACAAGAGCATTGAGCGGCTGTTTCACGAGACCGCCTCTCTCTGGCACCAGCAGGCCAATCATCCCGGTTGGGCCGGGCTGCAACTGCTCGCCGTTGATGGCGTGATGTGGCGCACCCCCGATACCCCGGACAATGCCGCCGCCTTTGCCAAGCCCGGTACCCAGCATGGGGAGACCGCCTATCCGCAGGTGCGCATGCTCTGCCAGATGGAGCTGACCAGCCACCTGCTTGTTCAGGCTGTCATGGAGAGCTGCGCCGTCTGCGAGATGGTACTGGCCGAGCAACTCATCGCGCGCACGCCGGACCACTCGCTCACTCTGTTCGACAAGGGGTTTTACTCTCTCGGTCTGCTCCACGCCTGGCAAACCGCTGGCTGCGAGCGGCACTGGCTGCTGCCACTCAAAAAGGGCACGCAATACGAGGTGGTGCGCAAGCTGGGGCGTCAGGATGTGCTGGTGCGTCTCAAAACCAGTCCACAGGCGAGGAAGAAGTGGCCGCACCTACCTGACACGGTGGAAGCCCGCTTGCTGACCCGACACATCAATGGCAAGGCGCGCCAAGTATTGACCTCAATGGTCGACCCGATGCGTTTCCCGGGGGCCGACATCGTTGAGCTCTACAGCCACCGCTGGGAAATCGAGTTGGGCTATCGGGAGATGAAGCACAGCCTGCAACAACACTGGCTCCTGCGCAGCAAAAAGGCGGCAGGGATACGGCAAGAGCTGTGGGGCGTGCTGCTGGCGTACAACCTGCTGCGTAGCCAGATGGTAAAGATGGCAGCGAGTCTGAAGGGATACACGGCAAGTCAGCTGAGTTTTCACATGGCATCGGTGTACCTCATCCATGAACTGAGCTGCATGCCGTACCTGTCACCGGGGAGTATTCCGAAGCGGGTGGCGGAGCTGGATAAGCAGGCGGGGCAGTTTGTATTGCCGGAGCGAAGGGAGCGGAGTTACCCCCGCTGCGTGAAGCCAAGACCACAAAAGTATACGGTGCAAAAAGCCAATAAAAACAATGCCAGTCAGGCTTAACTGACTAGCATTAGGCCGATGGCCTCCTTTTTATTTCCTGAATTTTCCCACCACAGGCACAGGCTTAAACCTGTTCACGACCTGCAGCGAGAAACCGTCAACAAGGTGAAGAGCAGCACAGGAACCGGAGCGTATGGACATACGTGAGCACTCTTTGCTGTATACATAAGCGAGCAGCACATGAGCCTTGATCACGGTTTCGTAGCCAGATCGTGGACAGGTTTAGACCGGATTGTCGATATCGATAAAGGTCACATCCAGCCCGTGCACAGTTGCCAGCCACTCCCCCAGCGCCTTGACGCCGTAACGCTCGGTGGCGTGATGGCCCGCGGCGTAGAAGTGCATCCCCATCTCGCGGGCGGTGTGAATGGTCTGCTCGGAGGCTTCACCGGAGATAAAGGCATCGATGCCCTGCTCCGCCGCCAGATTGATGTAGCTCTGACCGCCGCCGGTGCACCAGGCCACTGAACGGATAAGCTCGGGGCCGCTGTCGCCACAGTGGAGCGGCTCACGACCGAGACGCTCGGCAATCAGTTTGGCAAAATCGCGGCCGCTCATCGGCTCTTCCAGCTTGCCCACCATGGCGACGCTCTTGCTGTTCCACGGCTCCAGGCCGCGACGCACCTTGATATCGAACAGCTTGGCGAGCTGGGCGTTGTTGCCCACCTCGGGATGGACATCCAGCGGCAAATGGTAGGCAAACAGGTTGATATCGTGGGTCAACAGGGTCTTGAGCCGACGCTGCTTCATACCGGTGATCTGGGCCGGTTCACCGCTCCAGAAGTAGCCGTGATGGACCAGAATGGCATCGGCCTCGGCAGCCACCGCCGCGTCGATAAGCGCCTGACTGGCGGTGACACCGGTCACCACCTTGCGAATGCGCTCGCGCCCCTCCACTTGCAAGCCGTTGGGGCAGTAATCCTTGATGGCGTGCGGTTCGAGCAGATGATTCAGTACGGTTTCGAGTTTTCGATGAGAGATCATAGGGGTCCCTTATTAAGGCTCGGTCCCCTGCTTTACCAATAAAAACAGGGCCCAGGCTCAAAGCGCCAAGGGCCCCATGATAATCGAGCCGGGCCGTCAAGACCATGACAGCCCCCACACAGTGCGGTTTCCCTACATGCCTTAGGCTGGCAGGTCGATCCCCGCCTCCCGCATCTGGGCCAGCTTGTAGCGCAGGGTGCGCGGGCTGATACCGAGTCGGTCGGCCACCGCCTTGCGGCTGCCGTTACAATCTTGCAGGGTGTCGAGGATAATCTGGTGCTCCTGCTGCTTGAGCTCGCTGCCGAGGCGATCGCCACCATAGCTGCGCTCCACGCTGACAAACTCCATCTCCTGCTCATCCAGCTCCTCCAGAATGAGGTGGTCACAATCAATGACCCCGTCCGGGCTGAGGATCAGGGCGCGCTGTACCACGTTGTCCAGCTCCCGCACATTGCCGGGCCAGGGGTGGGCCAGCAGCCGATCCCGCGAGGCATCTGTCAACTGTGGTGTCGGTAGCCCCTGCTGACTGGCATGAAGCGCCAGCAGGTGCTCCGCCAGCGGCAGAATGTCGCCGGGCCGCTCGCACAGGGCAGACCAGCGCAGCGGAAAGACGTTGAGGCGATAGTAGAGATCTTCGCGGAACAGGCCATCCTGCACCGCTTTTTTCAAATCCCGGTTGCTGGTGGCGATGACCCGCACATCCAGCGGGATCATCTTGCGACTGCCGAGCCGCTCCACCTCTTTCTCCTGCAACACCCGCAGCAATTTGGCTTGCAGCCCCTGATCCATCTCGGTGATCTCGTCAAGCAGCAGGGTGCCTCCCTGCGCCTGTTCGAACTTGCCCGGGCACCCCTGTACCGCGCCGGTAAACGCCCCCTTCTCGTAGCCAAACAGGGTCGCCTCCAGCATGTTTTCCGGAATAGCGGCGCAGTTGATGGCGACAAAGGGCTGCTCGGCGCGGCTGGAGTTGTCATGAATGTAACGGGCCAGCACCTCTTTACCCGTCCCGCTCGGGCCGGTCACCATCACGGTCGCTTCGCTTCTGGCAACACGAGTCGCCAGCTGGAACAGCTCGGCAGTTTTCGGATCCCCGTAGACCACGGCGCGTTTCTCCACCTTCTGGGCGGGCACATAGCGGCTGACCTGATTAAGCAGCACCTCCGGCGAAAATGGCTTGGCCAGATAGTCGATGGCCCCTTCACGCATGGCGCGCACCGCACCGTCGATGTTGGCGTAGGCGGTCATCAGCAGCACAGGTATCTGCGGATATTGCTGGCGAATGGTGGCCAGCAGGGTGAGGCCGTCCATCCCCCCCATCTGGATATCGGAGATCACCATGTCAAACGGCTGACGGGAGAGGGCCAGCAGAGCCCGCTCGCCGCTGTCCGCTTCACGGCACTCATAACCGCCGAGCAAAAGGGTATCCACCAGCGCTTCGCGCAGGCCATTGTCATCTTCAACTACCAGGATCCTGGCCTGTGTCATGCTACACCTCCAAGCTGCACCGGTTGCTGGTGCAGGGGGAACGACAGAGTAAAGCAGGTGCCTTCACCGGGAACCGAGGCCACACCGACCTCCCCCTGATGGGCACGCACTACAGATTGCACCACCGCCAGCCCGAGGCCAGTGCCCTGGGAGCGAGTGGTAAAGAAGGGTTCGAATACCTGACCGAGCTGATGGGAAGGGATCCCCTTGCCATTATCGATGACCCGCATCTCCACCCGGGCACCGCTGCGCACCGCGCTGACCAAGAGTGACGTGGCCCCCGCCTGCTGGGCATTGGCAATCAGGTTGTTGATGGCTCCCGCCAACGCGCTGCTGTTGGCCAGCAGACAGAGATCGGGCTCTGGCGCCTCCATGTGCAGCTCGCAGCCCTGTTGCTGACAGAAGGCCTCGGCACCGGCCTGCACTTCGGCCAGCAGCCCTTGTACCGAGATGGGGGTGACCACCTGATTGTCACCGTTGCGGGCAAACAGCAAGATGTCGTTGATCTGCTTCTCCAGATCCTGCAAACGGGCCATCAACTTTTGCTGAAACTGAGTGCGAGATTCCGGCTTGAGGGTGCGGTTGGCCAGATTGGCGGCATAAAGCATGGCAGCGGAGAGCGGTGTGCGGATCTGGTGGGCGAGCGAAGCCGCCATATTGCCCAGCGCCGACAGCCGCTTCATGTGGTTGATGCGGTCTTGCAGTTTACGGGTTTCGGTCAGGTCATTGATAAAGACCAGCTGGCCGGGCTGATCCGGCAGCGGTTGGGTCGAGAGCTGCACCCGGCGCCCGTCGCGCAGGGAGATCTCGTGGCCATCATCCTCGCGCGGCTCGAAGCAGCGGGCAATGATGTGGCGCCAGAGCTCCCCTTCCAGTGGCTCCCCCAGCAGGGAGATGGCCGCCGGATTCGCGCGGGTGACCACCCCTGCCCCGTCAAGTAGCAACACCCCGGTGGGGAGCGCCTTGAAGATGGCATAGAGCTGGCTCACTTCGTGGGACTGGAGTGGCATGTCCTGCTGCTGGATTGTCATAAACCTGACCTCAAACTGGCTATTGGGTCAGGTCATTCAATTTCCATGCCACTAAATTATATGGATTAAAACAATGAATTGCGCATTAGCGTCAAGGCTTTGACCCTCAGACGTCCTTGCTCATCCCGTACTTTTTCATCTTCTCCACCAGGGTGGTACGGCGCATGCCGAGCAGATCGGCGGCGCGGGCCACCACCCCGTCCTGAGACTCCAGCGCCTGACGGATCAGCTCCACTTCGAGGTCGGCCAGCATCTCTTTGAGGTTGACCCCCTCCTCCGGCAGCTGCATGGTACGGGCCGAGGCGAGGGCGTGATCCAGCTCGGGTGGATCCTGGAACACCGCCGCCAGCGCATCCCGTTCATCCATCTCGGTCAGCCGCTCATCCCGCGGCTCGCTCGGCAGCAGGCGATAACGGCTCGGCAGATCGGCCACATCGACGATCTGGTGCGGGTAGAGGATCAGCAATCGCTCCAGCAGGTTGGAGAGCTCGCGCACGTTGCCAGGCCAGGGGTACTGCATCAGCGACTCCAGCGCCCGCTGGGTCAACCGGATAAAGCCGTGGTGCTGCTCGGCATGACGGTTGAGCAGCTCCTGCAGCAGCAGCGGGATATCGTCGATGCGATCCCGCAGCGGCGGCGTCTCAATGGGGAAGACGTTGAGGCGGTAGTAGAGATCTTCGCGGAAACCCTGAGTGCGGATCATCGCCTCCAGATCCCGGTGGGTCGCCGCTATGATGCGCACATCGGCCTGAATGGGCTTGCCGCCACCGACCCGGTCGAACAACCGCTCCTGCAATACCCGCAGCAGTTTGACCTGCATCGGCATCGGCATGTCGCCGATCTCGTCGAGAAACAGGGTGCCCCCCTGCGCCAGCTCGAAGCGACCGCGACGGGCCGCGATGGCGCCGGTAAACGCCCCCTTCTCGTGGCCAAACAGTTCGCTCTCCAGCAATTCGGCCGGAATGGCGCCGCAGTTGATGGGCACGAAGGGGCCGCTGCTGCGGGAAGAGAGTTCGTGGATGGCGCGCGCCACCACCTCTTTACCAGTGCCAGACTCCCCGAGGATCAGCACGTTGGCATCGGTCTCGGCCACTTGGCTGATGAGGCGGCGTACCTCCTGGATCCCCTTCCCTTTACCCACCAGCAAGCGCAGCAGGGCCTGCCCCTTGTCATGGGTCTGCTGACGGGGATGCAAGGAGACGAACGCCTGACAGAAGTGCAAATGACGGGTAAGGGATTCATAGGTAAAGGGCGAGAGCGCGACCCCGATAAAGTTGCTGTTGGGCAGATCGGCCTCAACCAGCGAGAGGAAGGGGGTACGGGGGAAGGCTGCCAGCAGCTCTGACAAGGGACGGTCGGTCAGCTCACCCACCAGCACCCCTTGCAGCGGACCGGAGGATTCGATGGCCACATCCAGATCGCTTTGTGCCACCTCCTGCCACGGGATCCCCATAAACGAGAGCACGGTTCCCAACTGTTGGCGCCGCTGCGCATCGGCATCAACAATCAACACGCCCATCTCCACCATATCCATTCCTCGCGATGTCCTGAACTAACTTATTGTTTTATTTAATGATAAAACAGCTACTGACTGTCTTTTTGCAGGCACACAAAGTGCCAAAATTCCGACACATTGTCAAAAATTGTCGTATTCAGGCTAAGTGTATCGACAGAAACGGGAGATTAGATAAATTTTGCCGAGGAATTTTCTGCATTGGCGCCGTTAACAAACGCCGCCAATAGCGGAAAGAAAACTGCCCTCGTCAGAGGGCAGCATGGGACACGGTGAAGCGCATTCAGTGGCGATTATGATGGTGCGGCGCCGCGTAACGACACTCGGGAAAACGGCTGCAAGCAAGAAAGAGTCGACCGGCGTGGGGGCCTTTTTTCGCCTCCCGCTCCACCAGCGGCGCATCACAACGAGGGCAGTGGTGTACCTCGTGCTCTTCATCATCCTCTACATCGGCGAACAAACCATCGACCAGTTCACCCTCACTCTGCGGCGCCTCCACCGCCCCGTTGGCCTGGATGGTGGGCTCGCGGAGCGACGCAGGCGAGATGGCCTCGGCATGGGGAGTGCGGCCACGCATCCCGGCACCGACATCCACGCCGTCCAGCAACAGAGGGTTGAACGTCGGCTCGCGGCGCGCCCCGTGCGGCAAATCGTCGATCAATGGTTCGCTGGTTTTGACCAGCAGCGGCAGGATCTGTTCGCGCAGCTCTTCCACCAGATAGCTGGCACTTGCCGGGATCTGCAGCAACGGCAGACCGGCGCTGTCGCAGGCGGTTTTCAGAAAGAGATCCCGCGCCTTGCGCTTCTGGTGACGATGGGAGCTGTCATCGAGTTCGATGGCGCAGATAAAGGAGAGATCCGCGGGGTGGCAAAGCAGATAGTCAAAATGCTTGGCACTGATCTTGTTGAAGTGCTGCTGCCATTTGCTTTTACCGATCCCGGCCTGCGGCGTCAGCACATCGGCCACCCGCACCTTGGCAAAGACCCGGGCCTTGTCACCCACCGCCAAATCCAGCACCCCGAGGAAGGAGCGCTCAGCGGGACTGAACAGTGTCTCCTGCACATCATAGGGCAGGCGCTTTTGCTGTCTGCCTCTGCTCCAGAAGATCGCCAGCACAAGCAGCGCCAGCAACAACAATCCCGATAGGACAAGGGTATTCATGAGAGCACGATCCAGTTCACGACACGAAAGGGGAATCACTTTACCACAGCCGCCACGGAGCAAGGCAGCAGACCCGTGTATAGAAAGTGAAAAGTCCCGTCTTTTTATCTATTTGTCAGCAGGCGGGGGTTCATATGACCAGTCCCAGCAGGCACAATAGGGATAGAGCAAGAAATCCCATTTCAAGGAGAGCAGGATGCAAAAGCAATTGGTGGTCACCGTGATCGGTGCAGACAAACCCGGGATCGTCGAGAGTCTGGCAGCAGTCATCAGCCGCGAGCAGGGCAACTGGCTTGGCAGCGCCATGAGCGAACTGGCGGGACAGTTTGCCGGTATCCTCCATGTCTCTGTCCCCGATGAGCACTATCGCAGCCTGTGCGAAGCGCTAGCCCTGCTACCGGGCCTGACCATCAGCTTTGCCGAAGGGACACCGACCACCGAGCCAGCCCATCAAGTCATGATGACGGTGACCGGCAACGACCGCCCCGGCATCGTCCATGAAGTAGCCAGCATCCTGCGTCAGCTCGAGATCAATGTGGCCGATCTCACCACTGGCTGTGAACCGGCTCCCCACTCCGGCGCCCCGCTCTTCTATGCCCATGCGCTGGTAGCCCTGCCCGACGGGCTCGCGATGGATACGCTTATCACCGCGCTGGAATCCCTCTCCGACGATCTGGTGGTCGACATCGACGAAGCGTTCAGCGAGCAGTAACAATACTGTCATTTATTTGTCATATATTAACGCCATAACTGCCGCGCAGACGCGACCTGAAACAGAGGCACAAGATGAGCACCGACAAGCAGTATGAAGAGAAAGAGCTGAGCTGGCTCTCATTCAATGAACGGGTGTTGCAAGAGGCAATGGACAAGACGGTGCCCCTCATCGAGCGGGTTCGTTTTCTGGGGATCTTCTCCTCCAACCAGGATGAGTTCTTCAAGGTACGGGTATCGGACGTCAAGCGTCGCATCCTCATCAATGAAGTACATGGTGGCGACGATGAAGCGAAAGTGCTGCTGCGTGCCATCCAGCAGAAGGTGATGGCGCTCGGTGAAGCGTTCGACAACACCTACAAGGAGCTGTTGATTGCGCTCGCTCGCCACAACATCTTCCTGGTCAACGAGAACCAGCTCTCCGATGCCATTCAGAAGTGGCTGCGGGTCTTCTTCAAGGAGAAGGTGCTGCGTCACATCATCCCGATCCTGCTCAACAAAGAGGTCAATCCGGTCAAATTCCTCAAGGATGAGTACACCTATCTGGCCATCGAGATGAAGAAGAACGGTCAGGTGATCCAGTACGCCCTGGTGGAAGTGCCGACCGACGACCTGCCCCGCTTCTTCCAGCTGCCGCCGGAAGGGACCCGCCGCAAGAAGCAGATCATCATTCTGGATAACGTCATCCGCTTCTGCCTCGACGAGATCTTCAAAGGCTTCTTCGACTACGACGAGATTGCCGCCTATGCGGTGAAGCTGACCCGGGATGCCGAATATGATCTCTCCGACCAGCTGGACTTGAGCCTGGTGGACAAGATGAGTGACGGCTTGAAGCAGCGCCTCACCGCCATGCCGGTGCGCTTCGTCTACGAGCGGGAGATGCCCGCTGCCATGATAAGCTTCCTCAAGCTCAAGCTGCAGATCAGCTCCTACGACGCCATCATGCCGGGTGGGCGTTACCATAACTTCAAGGATTTCATCGGCTTCCCCAACGTGGGTCGTGACTATCTGGAAAACCCCAAGCTGCCAGCCCTCGATTGCCGCGATTTTGACGGCTTCGTCAACGCCTTCGATGCGATTACCAAGCAGGATATCCTGCTCTACTACCCGTATCACAAGTTCCACCACTTCACCGAGCTGGTGCGCCAGGCGGCGTTCGACCCAGCGGTGAGCGCCATTCGCATCAACATTTATCGGGTGGCCAAGAAGTCGCGGATCATCCACTCCCTCATCGATGCCGCCAACAACGGCAAGAAGGTGACCGTGGTGGTCGAGCTGCGCGCCCGTTTCGACGAGGCGGCCAACATCGACTGGGCCAACATCCTTACCGATGCCGGGGTCAAGGTGGTGTTCGGGGTGCCGAGCCTCAAGATCCACTCCAAGCTCTGCCTCATCACCCGCCACGAAAATGGCGAGCCGGTGCGCTACGCCCATATCGGCACCGGGAACTTCAACGAGAAGACCGCCAAGATCTACACCGACTTCTCGCTGCTGACCCGCAATCCGGATATCACCGCCGAAGTGGAAGGGGTGTTTGAATACATCGAGTACCCCTATAAGCGTTACAAATTCAACCACCTGCTGGTCTCCCCCATCAACAGCCGCCGTCAGCTCTATCGTCTCATCGACAACGAGCTCTCCAACGCCAAGGCGGGCCAGCCGAGCGGCATCATCCTCAAGATCAACAATCTGGTGGACAAGGATCTCATCAACCGTCTCTATGCCGCCGGGCAGGCGGGAGTACCGATCCAGATGATCATCCGTGGCATGTGCGCCCTGCGCCCGGGCGTACCGGGCCTCAGTGACAACATCAAGGTGATCAGCATCATAGACCGCTTCCTCGAGCACCCGCGGGTGATGGTGTTCCACAACAAGGGAAACCCCCAGCTCTATATCTCCAGCGCCGACTGGATGAGCCGCAATATCGACGGCCGTATTGAGGTGGGCACCCCCATTTATGATGAGCGCCTCAAGCAGCGCATCATGGACATTCTCGAGCTACAACTGAGTGATACCTGCAAGGCGCGGGTCATTGATGCCGACCAGCAGAACGAATATGTGAAGCGGGGCAACCGCCGCAAGATCCGCTCTCAGGTGGCGATTTACGACTATCTCAAACGTATCGAGTCAAACAATGGACAATAGTCTCTATGCCGCCGTGGATCTCGGCTCCAACAGTTTTCACATGGTGATCGCCCATCTGAGCGAAGGGCGTTTTCGCATCGTCGATCGCATCAAGGAGCGGGTGCGGCTGGCGGAAGGGATGGATGAGCAGAAGCGGATGAGCCCGGAGGCGATGGAACGCGGCCTCGCCTGCCTGTCGCTGTTTGCCGAGCGCCTCACCAACATCAAGCCGGATCAGATCCGCATCGCAGGTACCTATACCCTGCGCCGCGCCAGCAACGCCCGCGAATTTGTGAGTGAAGCAGCCAAGGTGCTCAACCACCCCATTGAGATCATAAGCGGGCAGGAAGAAGCACGGCTCATCTATCAGGGGGTTGCCCATACCCAGCATATCGAGGGCCAGGTACTGGTGATCGATATCGGCGGCGGCAGCACCGAGCTCATCATCGGTGAAGGGTTTGAACACAAGGCCCTTACCAGTCGCAAGATGGGCTGCGTCAGCTTTACCCAGAGCTTCTTTGCCAGCGGCAAGCTGAACGACAAGCACTTCACCAATGCCGTGCTGGAGGCGCAGCACCAGCTCGCCCCCATCGTCAACCAGTACCGCAAGCTGGGCTGGCAGAGCTGCCTTGGCAGCTCAGGCTCCATTCGTACGGTACGGGATGTACTGCAAGGCGAAGGGCTGACTGACGGCAGCATTACGCTGGAGGGGCTGGAGCGGCTCAAGGCGCTGATGATTGAGCGCAAGCGAGTCGATAACCTCAAGCTGACAGGGCTTACCGAGGAGCGTCAGGAGGTGTTTGCCGCCGCAGTGGCCATCCTGCTCGGGCTGTTTACCTCGCTGCCCATCGAGCGGCTCGACTACTCCGATGGAGCTCTGCGCGAAGGATTGCTGTATGAGTTCGAGGAGCGCTTGCAGCACCACGATATTCGCGAGCGCACCGCCCAGGCGCTCGGTACCCACTACCGGATGGACCGAAAGCAGGCCGCCCGGGTGGAACAGAGCGTGCTGACGCTGTTTGATGCCTTGCAAGAGCCCTGGCAGATGGAGATAGAGCCCTATCGAGCCATCCTCGGCTGGGCAGCGCGGCTGCACGAGATCGGCCTTGCCATCAACTACAGCGGCATTCATCGCCACTCCGCCTATATCCTGCAACACACCGACCTGCCCGGCTTCAACCAGGACGATCAGGCCCTGCTGGCCGCGCTGGTGCGCTTTCAGCGCAAGGGGCTCAAGCTCTCCGAGTTGCCGCCCCTGCCCAACCACGACCTGCAAACGGTGCTGCGCTGCATCCGTATCCTGCGCCTCGCGGTGGCCGCCCACCACAAACGCCAGGACAACCTGCTGCCGGAGTGGAAAGTCGCAGTGCAAGGCGATCAGCTGGTCGTGACCCTGCCGATCGACTGGTGCGAGGATAACCGTCTCTTGATGCAGAATCTGGAGAAGGAGCATCGTTATTGCCAGGAGCAGGGCTGGCCACTGTTGTTCCAGCTCGGCTAAACCGGAAAGATAAATGCAAAAGGCAGCCCACTGGCTGCCTTTTGCATATCAATCTGCCCGTTACTGCAACTCGGGCAACAACCACTTGGCCATCTCGAAGTAGATGATAAGGCCGGTACCATCTACCAGCGTCGCGATGAACGGTGCGGAAACTACAGCTGGGTCAATCCGGAAGCGGCGCAGCACCATGGGAATAATGGACGCGACCGTGGCACTCCAGAGCACGATGGCGATGATGGTAAAGGTCACCACCATACCGATCTGGGGGCCGACCCCCAGGCTCCAGGCCCGGATCCAGGCCGCAACCGCAATGGCCGCAGAGATAAGCAGACCGGTGGAGAGCTCCTTTTTCAGCACTGTGCCGAGATTGCGCAGACTCACCTCCCCGACCGCCATGGCTCGTACTATGGTGGTGGTGATCTGGGTGCCGCTGTTACCACCAGTACCGATCAGCAAGGGGATAAAGAAAGCCAGCGCGATGGCCGCTTCCAGCTGCTCCTCAAATGCCCGCAGCACGGTGCCGGTGTAGGCTTCCGCCACAAACAGGATGAGCAGCCAGCCCACCCGTTTGCGCCACAGCTGCCAGGGCGTCGCCTGCAAGTAAGGGGTATCGAGCGGTGATGAGCCCCCTTGCATCTCGGCATCCTCGGTGGATTCGAGCTCCAGAATATCCGCTGCATCATCGACGTGGAAAATACCGACCAGTCGCCCCTGATCCTCGACCGGCAATACCGACAGGTCGCGGTCGATGAGCAGGCGCGCTGCCAGCTCCTGATCGGCTCGTGCGTTGATCCGCACAGTCTCCCGATCCATCAGGGTCGCGACACTGGCCAACGGGTCGGCGATCAGCAAGGTCTTGAGGGAGAGGCTTCCTTGCAGACGACCATCCCCGTTGACCACATAGATATGGCGAAACAGCTGGGCATTGTCCCAGGCATCGTGGATCAGCTGTTTGGCGTGACCGACCGTGTCCTCCTCCCGCACCGCCAGATATTCGTGGCGCATGTTGGCCCCCACTGACTCGGTGGGCCAATCCAGCAGGGAGTAATACATGGCCTGCGCCTGGGTCGGGAAGCGAGCCAGCAACATGGTGCGATCCTGACGACTCAGTTTGCGCAGGATGGCGACCATCTCGCGGCGGGGAATGGCCTCCTGCAACACGCTGACGATGCTGCCATGGAGCCGCTGCAACAGGCGCCCGGCACTCTCGGCCGAGAGTGAACCGAGCAGTTCGGCACCTTGCGGAATTGGCAGGGTATCAAAGATGCAGTTGAGCTCTTCCGGACGCAGGGTCAGCAGTTGATCGGCGCGCTGAACCGGATCCAGATTATGTTCCAACCAACCCTGCAGGGCGGCCAGATCGAGCAGTTGGTGACGGTTAAGAATGGTATGTGTTTTCTTCATCACAGATATCCTCATGTGATTTCAGGCGAGCCTGAATGCCTCCGGAAATAGCCAGAGGCAACGACAAGAAAACAGCAATTTGATTGACGAGTAATAGGCAGGAAATGACGCCGTTCGGCGTGTCATCATCCCCACGTACCAGCTTTAGCACTGTATAACGTATCCGGCATGCCGGAAGCCACTTGGGTTTACACCTTAATCCGATGAAAACTGTCCTGATCTTGGGCGTCTCTGGACGTCGTGAGATCAGTGGCCTGTGTTTATACAGGAGCCTCGCCTAACGAGATGCTGCAAATAATTCGCACAACCCTCTGTTGTGCGGGCGGCATGATTATCCAATCCCGCAGGGAGGTCAACCCCGCAGTCCCCATTAAATGTGCAACGGCAACAGCTTGTTACAATTGGCAGGAGATGACACGGAACCAATTTTCATAGTCTGGACAAAAGAAAAGGCCCCAAAGGGGCCCTTCTCTAATTAGCGAATATAGTCAAATAGCGTCAGACGGCTTATTTTGCTGAAAGAGAGTTGCGAGGCACTCAATGCCGCATCCTCTTTTGACAGCGCGGAAATCACTTCATAGAGATCCGCTTCCGACACCTTGGCTCTCGCCTCTGAGTTGAGGGTGCTGAGCCCTTCATTAGAGCCCATGACCGCCTCGAGACTGTTCATCCGGCCACCCAGTTCACCCAACCCATAATCGATATTCAGGCGAGCATTTTTCATATGGACGGTGGCGTCGGCCACTTCCAGCGCAAAGTTATCAGCTGTGATACCGGGGGCACGCAAAGCGGTAATAAATTTCGACATCCCGTTGAGAATGTTGTCATTGTCTGGTTTTTTTAGCTCAAATTGCTGTGGAGTGCCTCCGACAGGTACATTAAGAGTTAACTCCAGTCCGTTAAACGGAATAGCATTACCTGGCATATAGTTACCATTTGCGACTGGATTACCAGCAGCATCCTTAATCTCATAAGTGTCAGGTGTTCCAGCAGTTGTCGACACTGTGTATGAATTAATTGCCAAGGATGAATTGTAATTTGTTCTATAAAAGTTATCGAAATGATCCTGACCAGATACACCCACCTTGATGTCAGTAGTCAACGCACTAGCCGTTCTTCTGGTCGCCACAATTTCAAACAGATCCTGCCCGGAATCATTGGCAGCAATCTGTACTGTGGGTGACACCTGAATATTTCGCTGACCAGGATCACCCTTATAAGCATATTGCCCGTTACTATTTTTTACATACGGCTGGGTCTTGCTCTGATTGCCACCAAAGATAAATTCACCCGAGGAATTCTTGCTATTCATCAGGTCGAACATCTGCTGCTGCAACCCTTCCAGCTCGCTGGCAATAGCCTTACGGTCATCCATGCTGATAGAACCGTTATTTGACTTCTGGATCAGGGTCTGGGCACTGAGCATCGCATTATTAATCGACGTTAATACCGTCTCCTCATGCCCCAGACTGTTTTCCAGCAAGCTGCCATTCACCCCATACTGCTTGAACAGGTCGATCTCCTTGGTCAGTGCCATCTTCTGGCTCATACCCGCGGGATCTTCGCCGGCAGTCTGAAATTTATTACCGGTTTGCAGCTGTTGATAGGCGGTATTCAACCGCTCATTGGCACTGTTGAGGGAATAGATATTCCGGTCGTAGATCATGTTGGTGGTGATGCGCATGACGTTACCTCACGGACGAGAGCAGTGTATCGAAAATGGTTTTGGCGGTACTGACGATTTGCGCCGAAGCGGCATAGGATTGCTGGAAGCGGATCAGATTGGCTGCCTCCTCCTCCAGATTGACCCCTGACACGCTTTCAAAAATGCCGGTGCTCTGGATCAGCTTCGATTCATTGGCCTTGAGCAAGGTTTTTGCCTGACTGGTATTGTTGCCCACCTCCATCACCAATCCGGAATAAGCCTGATTAAAGGTCATCTTGTCATTGGTGGTACCACCATTGGTGCTCTTGCGCACCAGATCCTTGTTTTGCAGCTCGGCCAATGCCAGACCATTGCTGTTATCGGCAAAGCCATTGCTGTTGTAACTGAGCGTGAAGCTGTCCTTGGCTTGCACTGTGCCGGTAATGCTGAATTCGTAACCGGGCTTATCTCTAGGATTTACGTAAACGGGAAGCCCGCCGGGAAAGTGGTCGACGATAGCCGACATCAGGTTTTGCCCCTTGCTGCTCGCAGGCGCCGTACCTTTCAGTGTGGTACCATCGGCTTGAAAAACCTGATAGTTGCCGTTGGCGTCAATCTTGACCACCTGAGGCGCTGCGGGATCAAGCGTATTGGTGCCAAAGCCAGATCCCGCCCCTGTATTGAATACCCCACCCAGCTTGATATCGGCACTGCCAATGTTATCGGTCGTCTTCTCGGCTTTTAGTGGAGAAGCCAGAGCAAGATCTTCCGGCCGGGTGATCAGCTGGCCAAGGCCCGCCGCTGCGCTTTTGGTCGGTTGCAGCAACAATTTGTCACCAGCAGCAGGCGCACCAGTCAAGTCGATTTTTATGCCGTGGACCTCAATAGAAGAGGCAGGTAAAGGACCGGTCGTTACAGAAGTGCCATTTCCATCTTTGTCCAAAGAAAATACTTCATATCCTGTCGCACTAAATCTAACTTCATAGTCAAACGGCGTGACTTGAGTACCCTTGCCAGGTAAAAAACTGATCGTGGCCTCTGCGGTCCCCGTATTACCACCGTAAGGCAAGCCCTTGCTGGTAGGCAGGGTGAAGATATCGCCGCCAATCTCGTTATCCAGATCCATCCCGAGACGATTCTGCTGGTTCATGGCATCAGCCATCGCAACGGCCAACTGCCCCAGCTCACGTTTGGTGGGCTCAAGATCGGTACGCGCCTTGAACAGCCCCCCCATGGCACCGCCAAAGGTCGCGTTATCTATGGTTGCCTGATTATCCCCCAGGGTCAGCTGCAACTCCTGATCCCGGGAGTCAGGATCCCCCGCAATCATCTTGAACTGGGCAACCCCCCCGTCGAGGATCAGCGAATGGCCGGTGCTCATATTGACCAGCATGGTGCCGTTGGGTTGGGCAACGGTGCGAATATCCATCTTCTCCGACAGCTGGCGGATCGCTTCATCCCGCTGATCAAACAGCATCAGGTTCTCTTCAGGCGACCCCTGGGTGCGGAGGATGGCCTGGTTGAGATCATTGATGCTGGTGAGCAGGCTGTTGACCTGCTTGGTTTCATCTTCGATACGGGTGTTGAGGGTATCACTCTGCTTGTCGAGCTGCGCCGAGAGGGTATGGAAACGGTTCACCATGCCGCTCAGCTCTGTCATCGCCACCTTGCGGCCACCGATCTCGGCGGGTGATTCATTCGCAGAATGGAATGACTTGAAATAGGAGGTAATAGCCGCCCCCACACTGTTGCTGGTATCCCCCAGCAAGCTGTCAACACCCGCCAGCTGTTCGTAATGGGTCAGGGAGGCGTGATAGGCGGAGGTATCACGGCGCACCTCCCCCTGCATATAGTCGTTGATTACCCGCTGGGTCTTGATGTCACCGGTCCCCAGACTGATGGAATTGGTAAACACCAGCGTACGCTCACGCACATAGCCCTGGCTATTGACGTTCACGATATTGTTACTGGTGGTCTGCAGCAGACGTTGCTGCGCCAGCACGCCCGATGAACCAATCCCAAGCAGGTCGCTTGCCATATGTTACAGCTCCATCTCGTTGTATCGGGCAATGGCATCACTGCGCAATACCTGTTTCAGTTTTCTGGCGTAGTGCGGGTCAGTGGCATAACCCGCCTGCTGCAGCGCTTCAAAGTAGCGATCCGGACTGTCTACCTTGGCCAGGGCCCCCTTGTAGCGGGAGCCGGAAGTGAGAAAGTCCACATAGTCGTTGAAGCTCTCTTCAAACGACTCATAGGAGCGAAATGCCGCTTTTTGGCGGGACGCAACTCCCTCTTCATATTCCAAGGTGCTGACTACCGCTTTAGGCCCTTCCCAGCGAGGATCGGCCTTGATGCCGAACAGGTTATGGGTCATCTGCCCTTCACCATCCTTGATCACCCGCTTGCCCCAACCGCTCTCCAGTGCCGCCTGGGCGACCAGTACCGCCGGGCTTAACCCCAGCTTGTCGGCCGCTTTCTTGGCCAAGGGCATCAGGTGCTGCACAAACGCTTCCGGACTATCAAACTGGTTGCTCCCCACCCCGTTACTGCGATGGTGAGCGACAGGCCCCATTGGCGGCACACTACGGTGGGGGCGAGTGGGCATGACGAGCCCGGAGTGCCCCTTTTCCATCTCTTTTTCAGCAAAATCTTTGCCAACTTTTGATGCGGTGATCAAATCATTGGCTGTCGCCTTGGGTGGCTCGTAGGGTTTATAAACCCGTTCCGTCCGCTGCGGCATCTTGAGCACCCGACCATCCTGATGAGTAAAGGTCTCGGGAGAGAGCTGCTTGACCACCATGTCAGCCAATCCCAACCCTCCCTTGCTGGAGATATCGGCAACCCGCTGCTCATCCAGCATCCCCTCATAGAACTGGGTATAGCTGCTGTTCATCGGGTTGTCCTGAGTCAACACCCCGTTGGCCTGACGCATGCCCTGAAACAGCATCTGGGTAAAGATTGACTCAAATTGGCGCGACGCACTCTTGAGCGCTTCGGCCTGTCCCTCTTTGCTTTGGCTCATCTGACGCAGACGGTCCAGGTTTTTGATATCCTGCACCACCCCGAGATTCATGCCGCTGTTGGTGTCAAACTCCGCCATTGTGCTTACCTCATTGCCACCCGTGGCAATCACTTGCCGCCAGTTACAATATGACCAGTTGTCCCTCGATAGCGCCAGCCTGCTGCAACGCCTCGAGGATAGCCATCAAATCACCGGGAGCGACCCCGACCTGGTTGACCGCCCGGACCAGATCGTCCAGGGTCGCACCGGTATCAAACTTGAACATCCGTCCGGGTTCCTGCTGGACATTGATGGTCGAGTTGTTGGTGACCGTGGTCTCGCCCCCTGCCAGTGGATTGGGTTGGGAGACCTGCTGGTTTTCGGCGATGGTCACCGTCAAGCCACCATGGCTGACAGCCGCAGGCTTGAGCCGGACCTGACTGCCGATCACTATGGTGCCGGTACGGGAGTTGACGATGATCTTGGCCGCTTCGTTGGCCGGATCAACCTCCAGGTTCTCGATAGTCGCGAGATAGGAGACGCGCTGACCCGGATCCCGCGGGGCATAGACCTTGACCGAGGTGGCATCGAGCGCCTGAGCGGTATTGGGCCCCACCAGATCGTTGACCACATCGGCCAGACGGCGCGCAGTGGTAAAGTCGGGCCGGTTAAGGTTGAAGGTGATGGTATCCCCCTGACTGAAGGAGTTGGGCACCTCCCGCTCCACGGTCGCGCCGTTGGCAATCCGCCCGACGGTCGGGGTATTGATCACTACCTTGGAACCATCAGCCCCCTCGGCCCCCAGACCACCAACCACCAGACTGCCCTGCGCGACCGCATAGACCCGCCCATCGAGCCCTTTCAGGAAGCTTTGCAACAGGGTGCCGCCCCGCAGGCTCTTGGCCTCGCCAATGGCAGAGACCGTCACGTCGATGGTCTGGCCCGGCTTGGAGAAGGGGGGCAGGTCGGCATGGATCGCCACCGGCGCCACATCCTTGATCTTGGGTTTGATGTTATCCGGCACCTTGATGCCAAAATTGTTGAGCATGGTACGGAAGGTCTGCTCGGTGAAGGCGTTGTTCTTCTCGCCAGTGCCGGGCAACCCCACCACCAGACCGTAACCAATCAGCTGGTTGTTACGCACCCCTTCAACCGAGCTGATGTCCTTGATCCGGGCCGCATTGGCCACACCCAAGGGCAGCAGACAGCAAAGCAGAGTGACAAGACGGAGTGACTTCATAACATCTCCTAAAGCGGCCACCAGGGACCATTGAAAAAGCTGGTAAGCCACCCTTGCTCCTGGCTATTGGCCAGATCGCCGGTACCACCGTAGTAAATGCGGGCATTGGCCACTTTCTGGGACGAAACGCTGTTATCAGACGTCACGTCCTCCGGGCGAATAAGGCCGGTGATCCGGATATATTCATTGCCATTATTAAGCATGATCCACTTCTCGCCGCGCACCACCAGATTGCCGTTGGGCAGTACCTTGGCCACGCTGACCGAAATATTGCCCTGCAGGCTGTTGCTCTGATCCGCCTTGGCCTGGCCCTTGAACGCGCTGTCTTGAGCAATGGAGGCTGAGAGATCATAGGGGCTGGCGGTCACGGGCACGCCACCCAACTTTACCGGGTCCAGATTGAACTTGTTATTCTTGCCACTCTGGGTATTGGCCTTTTTCGAGGCAGAGGTCGACTCCGACAACTCGATGGTAATGATGTCACCTACCTTGTGTGCCTTGATATCCGAATAGATGCCATTGACCTGATCCGGCTGGAAAATAGCCCCTGTCGGCCGCACCGACACCGGCTCCGACTCCCCGTAGACGGGGGAAAACTCGGGATCATCAGGCTTGGGTGTATTGGGAGTGCTGCTACACCCTCCCAGCACCAGCAATCCCAGCATCCATACGGCTTTCATCATGCGCCTCCTAATTAGGTACGCTGGATCAGGAAGGACATCATGCCGTCCACAGCGGAGAGCACCTTGGAGTTCATCTCGTAGACCCGCTGAGCCTGAATGAGGTTCACCAGCTCTTCGGTTACGTTGACGTTGGAAGTCTCCAGCATCCCCTGCTTGATCACCCCCAAGCCATCGGCACCGGCAGTCCCCTGAGCGGCAGCACCACTGGATTGGGTCTCGACGAACATGTTCTCCCCCATCGGCTGCAAGCCGCTGGCGTTGACGAAGTCGGAGATGTTGATCTGACCGACGACCTGAGAAGCGCCATCGCCCTTGAGCTGCACCGAGACCTGGCCATCTTCACCCACCGTAACGCTCTGGGCGTTTTCCGGGATCTGGATTTCCGGTTGCAGCGGGTAGCCATTACCCGGGGTCACTATGGTCCCTTCATCGTTGAGGGTGAACTGACCGTTACGGGTATAGGCCGCACTGCCATCCGGCAGCTGAATTTCAAAGTAGCCACGACCACTGATCATCAGGTCCAGCGAGTTGTCAGTGGTTTGTACGTTACCCTGACTGTGGTTTTTCTGGGTCGCCACCACCTTGGCACCCGCCCCCAGCATCAGGCCGGAGGGGAGCTCGGTATCGGCAGAGGAGCGGCCACCGGGCTGATTGATGTTTTGATAAAGCAGATCTTCAAAGATGGCCCGTGACTTTTTGAAGCCCACGGTGCTGGCGTTCGCCAGGTTGTTCGAGGTGACCGAAATATTGGTCTGCTGTGCATCCAACCCGGTCTTGCTGATCCAGAGTGCAGGATTCATAGTGTAACTCCTTGATTAGCTGATTCGCAGCAGTTGGGTTTGAGCTTCATCATTCTCTTCGGCCGTCTTCATAATTTTGACCTGAGTTTCGAACTGGCGTTGCAGCCGGATCAGGTTGGTCATCTCGTCCACCACATTGACGTTGCTCCCCTCAAGGGAGCCGGCAATCAGGCCGACATTGGCTGAGGCGGGTTCATTCTGGCCATCCTTGCGGCGAAACAGACCATCTTGCCCCTTCTCCACCGCATCGGCGGCCGGATTGACCAGCTTGATCCGCTGAAAATCTTCCGGCAAGTTGGCGGCAGCCCCCTCAGGACGACCGCTGATGGTGCCATCCCGATTGATCTCGAGTTTCTCCATCGGCATCGGCAGCACGATAGGCTGACCCCCGTCGTCCACCACATTCAGACCGGTCGAGGTTTGCAAGTTGCCGGTCGCATTGACCTGCAAATTCCCCATGCGGGTATAGGCTTCACCGCCCTTGGGATCCTGCACGGCAATCCAGCCCGGACCATCCACCGCCACGTCCAGATCCCGTCCGGTGGTCATCAGCATGCCATGCTGCAGGTTCTGACCCGGACGCTCTGCCATGGCAAACACCCGGCTTGGCAAGCCTTCACCGAACGCCTGCATGCTTCTGGCCTGCTCGAAATCGGACTTGAAACCGGTGGTATTGGCATTGGCGAGGTTGTTGCCCCGAACAGCCAGGCTGTTCATGGTCTCTTTGGCCCCGGACATGGCGATATAAAGCAGGTGATCCATGAAATTCTCCGTCAAACAGATGACTCTGACAGGAGAAATGCAATTAGAGTGCCAACAGCAGAAATATGGGAGATGAGGAGGATGGGAATGAGACAGAAACAGAGAGGGGGCCAGGCCCCCTCTCATCTTCATGCATTGTGTAATTAACGGATCTGCAGGATGGTCTGCTGCAGCGAACTGTTGACCTCCAGCGAACGGGAGTTGGCCTGGAAGTTACGCTGGGCAGTGATCAGATCAACCAGTTCGGAAGTCAAATCCACGTTGGACTGCTCTAGCGCCGACGACTTGATGGCACCGAAGGTGCCCGAGTTCGGGGTTCCCGGCAGGGCATCACCGGAGAGCAGAGATTGCCGCCAGGAGGTATCCCCTACCTGAGTCAACCCCTGGGAGTTGGCGAACTTGGCCATGGCCACCATGGCCACCTTGACGGTGGTGGCATTGCTGTAAGTGGCCGATACTATGCCGTCCGCGGTGATTTCGACCTTGGTCAACCGGCCGACGGTGGAGCCATCCTGAGTCAATTTGTTGACTTCAAATGGTGAGGCATATTGAGTGACAGTACCCAACCGATACTCAAACTTTTGAGTCGGATCAGCACCATTAGTTATGATACCTGCGCCAGGGGTACCCAACGTATCGGTGACAATGGGATTAGGCAACGTGCTGGTTAACTTACCATCAGAGCCGAACGTCAGAGTGGCTGGTGCGCCGCCAGGGGTAATAGAAGTTGTACCCTCATACAAATGCATCTCCCAAGTAGGGGGATTCAATGCTTGTGGAGGTGTTTGATTATCGCCTTTTTTCACAAAATATTGAGTGATGGTATGTGGCTCGCCAAGTGAGTCATATATGACCACTGAGGTAGAAGAGGAATAAGTCTTAGAGTTGGTGGTATCAAGCGGCGTTGCTGTCACATCGATCGGCTTAGCTGACGATGGCAGGTTAAAACTCGCCTCCACCAAAGTGGTTTTAGCCGGCTCGCCGGCCTTGTCCGGGATCTGGATAGGCTTAGTCGCGTTGATGCTGACCGCCTTGGGGGTACCGTCAGGGTTGATCTCGTACCCCTGCAGATAACCGCCAGAGTTGCTGACCATATAGCTGTTTTCATTGAGCTTGAAGGCACCGGCACGGGTGTAGGTGCGATCCAGGTTGGTCAGACCGTCAGAGGTCACAAAGAAGCCGTTACCCTGAATCGCCAGATCCAGTGCGTTATTGGTAAATTGCAGCGCCCCCTGATGAAACTGCTGGGCAACCGCACCGGTTGCCACACCGTTACCGACCTGGGTCTTGGCATTGACAAAGATGGAGTTGGCGTAGACATCCGCAAACTCGGCACGGGACTCTTTAAAGCCCATGGTATTAACGTTGGCAATGTTGTTGGCGGTGACGTTCAAGTCTTTTTGTGCCGCGTTGACACCGCTCAAGGCATTGTTAAATGACATATCCAGCTCCTTAGATCGATGCTGTCGACGTGGTTTTTGACGGTGTAACCGTCGGATTTGAATTGGTTCCTGAAATTTGCAGAATATTGTTCAAATATTCGCTACCCAGTCCTCTCAAATTGAGGCGAGTCGGGTTGGTGGCATTGCCCAAGGCAACACTGTCCACTTTGGCATAAGCAAATGTGGCAATACTTTCCGACTTGCCATCGAGAGTGCCGCTGGCTTTGATGACATACTTGCCTGCGGCAACTCGGTTACCGGCCTTGTCTTTACCATCCCAAGCAATTTCCACATTACCTTTTGGGTCGCCTTCGAGGGGAAACTCCTTGATAACCTGTCCCTTTTCATCCTCAACGGTAATTTTGACGCCCGCATATTTATTCGTTGTGCCTACAGCAACGACCGCAGATAACGAACCATCCTTGTCTAAAAATCCTGTATTGCCCTGTAGCAATACATTTTGACCCACCAGAGAAGACGCTTGGAGAGCCTGGCTGGATCTCATCTGGTCATTAAGCTTGCCCATCTGGGTAGAGAGACTACTGATCCCCTCCGACGTAGACATTGAGGCCATCTGGGAAAGCATCTGGGCATTGTCGACCGGCTTGAAGGGATCCTGATATGACAACTGCATGGTCAACAGCTTCATAAATGAAGCCTGATCCAGCTCTTTCTTTGGCGCTGTTGCTTTTGAATTACTCCCGATGGGCGCTGAAGCATTATTGGTACTAGAGGTTGAGCCGCCTGCATTACGAGAGGGATTCCAATAAAGATTATTTATGTCAGACATAATAAAGGCCCTCTATTTACCCTTTGCCAAGCTGGAGCGTCTGCTGCAGCATCTTCTTGGCCGAATCAGCAACCTGTACGTTGGTCTGGTAGCTGCGCGAGGCGTTGATCATGTCGGCCATCTCTTCAACCATGTTGACGTTTGGCTTGAAGATAAAACCGTCTTTGTCCGCCATCGGGTGGTTGGGGTTGTACTCTTTAAGCAGTGGCGCCTTGCTCTCGACAATGCCCTTCACCTCCACCCCGACTGAGCCCTGCTTGTCAGACATCGCCTGATCGAGCTGGGCGGCAAAGACTGGCCGCCTAGCGTGGTAAGTATTTTCCACACTGGAGCTGACACTGTCCGCGTTGGCCATGTTGCTGGCAACCGTGTTGAGGCGCACTGACTGTGCGCTCATAGCCGAGCCTGCTATGTCAAAGACCTTGAACAAACTCATCACTGCTCTCCTTTCAGGGCCTTGAGCAGGCCACTGATCTTGCTATTCATAAATTCAAGGGAGGTTTGATACTCGAGGCTATTACGCAGAAATTCGCTGCGCTCCTGCTGCACATCGACTGTATTGCCGTCACCGGTATCCGGTTGCAGCGGGTTGCGATATTGCACGGTACCCGGGGCGTCCATATTCAAGGCAAAGTGCTTTTCGCTGGTCGTTGCCAAACCAAACCCCTGATGCGACTGGGCCTCCTGCAATGCCTGAGCAAAATTGATATCCCTGGCTTTGAAGCCCGGGGTATCTGCGTTGGCAATATTGCTGGAAAGCACCTCAGCACGCTTGGCGCGAACGCTTATGGTGTGTTGATGCACACCAAATGCCTTGTCAAATGAAAGAGCCATAGCACACCTCCTGCTTGGTATATTTTGTTTGCAAGAGATGTGCCATAAGCAAATCACTCAGTTCGATGGTTTGGGTATGAGCACATTTCAGACCGAAAACGGCAGGAGCATCTCGCGCATTGAGTCAGACGGCATCATTTGGCCACCTTAAGGTTGCAACCACTTTTGCAGTGGCGAGATATGGTAGGTAAATAGAAAGACTGAGCTGTAGATTAAGAAAGAGGGAAGCTCGTAGCTTCCCTCTTTGCATGAACTGGCAATATTCGGCAGACCCCGAATATCAAGGCCATCAGGCCTATTTGACCTTGTAGACAATCCCCGGATTGCAGCGGATCATCTCGAACCGGTCGGTCAACCCGGCCAGTGACTCCGACGCGCCCAACATCAGATATCCACCGGGGTTGAGACTGGCAGCAAACTGGTTGAGGATCTTCGACTTCACTTCCGGCGCAAAATAGATGAGCACGTTACGGCAAAAGATAATGTCAAACTTGCCGAGCAAACTATAACTCTCCAGCAAGTTGAGTGGCCGGAAGGTGGTCAATTTTCTGACTCGCTCGGCAACCCGCATCTTGTTGTCACCGTAAGGCTCAAAAAACATCTTCTTGCGCTCCGGTGACAAACCGCGCGCCAGAGCAAGGCTATCGTAAACGCCTTCCTTACACTGATTGAGCATGGTCGTCGAAATATCCGTCCCGACAATCTGCACGCCACCAGGCAAGGTACCCGGCTTTTTCATCTGCTGCTCCAGTGCCGTCATGGCAATGGAATAGGGCTCCTGACCTGACGAGGATGCGGCAGACCAGATCTTGATGGGGCGGCCACTTTTCCCCAACTCGGGGAAAATCTTGTCGGTAAGAAGCTGAAACGGATAGGTATCACGAAACCAGAGGGTTTCGTTGGTCGTCATAGCATCCACCACGGCCATTTTCAGGTCACGCTCTCGCACACTCATTGCACGGGTAACCAGATCAGACAGACTCTCGATGCCAAACTGAGCCATCAAAGGTGAAAGACGGCTCTTCACCAGATACTGTTTGTTATCCCCCAGCACAATTCCGCTCTGTACCGCCAGAAAGTTGCTGAACTGTTTGTATAAGTCGTCCGAAAGTGTCTTCATGCAGCTGTTCTTCTTTATTAGAGTGCGTTTTGTACGGCCTTGGCCAATTCATCAGGCTGGAACTTGGCGATAAAATTGTTCGCACCAACTTTCTGCACCATTGCCTGGTTGAATACTCCACTGAGCGAGGTATGCAGAATAACATGCAAATCCTTGAGATTGGGATTATTCCGGATCTCGGCAGTGAAGGTATAGCCATCCATTTCCGGCATTTCGATATCCGAAATAACCAGCGCAACCTGATCCTTGATAGGACCATTTTTGGTCATTTCCAGCAGCATGTTCAATGCTTCGCGGCCATCTTTTGCCAACACACACTCGACACCGATAGCCTCAAGCGCACGTTGTACCTGTTTGCGTGCCACTGAGGAGTCATCCGCAACAAGAACAGGACGCCCCAGAGTCGGGTGGTCGACGCTGGCCTGAACCAACTCCTCACTCACATCCGTTGCAACCGGAGAAATTTCGTTCAATATCCGCTCAACATCAAGGATTTCGACCAACTCGCCATCGACTTCAGTCACTGCTGTCATGTAGTTGATGCGACCCGCACCTTTGGGCGGAGGCAGGATGGATTCCCAGTTCATATTGATGATGCGCTCGACCGAATGCACCAGAAAACCCTGAATAGAGCGGTTGTACTCGGAGATGATAATGAAGCATTTGCTCAGATCATCTATCGGGCGTTTGCCAACCGCCATGCTGAGGTCGATGACCGAGATAGTCTGGCCACGAATATGAGCCACCCCGCGAATGCAGGAGTTCAATTTTGGCATCACGGTCAAGGGGGGACACTGCAACACTTCACGCACTTTGAATACGTTGATGCCAAATCTTTGACGTCCATTGAGACGAAACAACAACAACTCCAGCCGGTTTTGCCCCACTAGCTGGGTACGTTGGTTGACCGAGTCCAGGATACTGGCCATAAACACTCCCTAAAAACGCTTGGCATTAATCATGCATGCGTGATGGATTGCGTCAGACTATCGATGTGACAACGAACAGATTCTGAAGCAATCATAGTTAAATATGGTGATATGCGTGAACAACTTATCGACCAACGAGCGAAAATGATTAACCGACTTTTACTCATCAGCCTCTTTTTTGGCAGCATATCTTCCAGCTACGCCTCGGACGTCACTACTTATCTGCAAGAAAAGGCACAAGAGTTCGTTTATAGCCAGCTGGATATTCCGTTGGATGCCAGAGCCGAGGTCACCTCTGCCACACTGGATGAACGGCTCCCACTGACCCGCTGCGAAGATCTGCTCACTATCAGCTTACCAGCAAAAATGGAAATTCGCCGTAATACAACAGTTTACCTTAAATGTGAGGAAGACAAACCTTGGGACATCTATCTCCCGGTGCGTGTCAGTATTCAAAAGCCCTATGTCACTGTGACCAACCCCATCGCCAAGGGGGACCTACTGAGTGAAAGCCAGCTGGTGTTGGCCTATCAAGATCAGACCCTGATCCGCGGCGACTACCTGACTGACACCGCCCCTCTTATCGGAGTACGCAGCAAGCGGGAGCTAAAACCTGGGCAACCCATCCGTTTGAGCCAGGTTTGTGTCGTGTGCAAAGGGGATCAGGTCACCCTGACGGCAGAAAACAGCAACTTCCAGATCAAAACCATGGCCCGAGCCTTGCAAGATGGCAGCTTCGGAGAGATCATCAAACTCGTCAATATTCGCTCCGGCAAAACCGTTGAGGGTAAAGTCAGTGCGGTAGGTGCCGTATCAGTCACTTTTTAAATCCGGATCCTTAACAACTTTTTTCTAAAGTTTTGATCTGCCGCACCGATAAACAGGTAAGCAAACCTTAAAGCAGACGAAGGTAACTAAAATGGCCATCAACAATATCAACAACTTGGCGAATAATCGGTTGCAAAATACCGCTAATAGCCAGGGGACAGGCAGCAAGTCAGTCACCTCATCGCCCGAAAACAAAGCGGCTACTGTCAAGCTGGACTCCGTCTCCTTGACCAGTGAGGCGCAACAATTGCAAAAGATGCAACAAAACCTCAATACCGCCTCGACCGGCAATGAGAGCAAGGTCGAACGGCTGAAAAAAGCCGTCGCGAGTGGCGAATATCAGGTTAACAGCGACGCTGTGGCCAAGAAGATGTTCAGTTTCGAGGCCAATCTGGACAAAGTTCTGGGATGATGGATTTACCTTCGTTACTGCACACCCAAGATGATTACCTCAGCCAGATGCAAGGCATTCTGGAAGAGGAGTTCAGCTTGCTCGAACAGCATCAGGCACTGGCCCTGCCCGCACTGACCGAGCGCAAACAGCAGTTGCTTGCTGCGATAGAAACGCTGGACAAGACCCTCGCAGAGATGCCGGAACTGGCACTGCAGCTGGCAGCCTATCCCGACGAGATGGCGCAGCTTCGTGCAAAACTGGATGCCTGCCAGGCACAAAATGATATCAACGGTCGCTTGCTTGAACTGAGCATCGTCTCAAACCGTCGTCTGGCAACCTTTCTGAGTCAGCTGCGCGATCGCAACAGCCTGACCTATGACGCCAAGGGTAATACTCGCTCTGGCACCCGCTCCTACGGTATCAAGGCCTGACATCTCTTATCAGGCCTTGCATTTTTGCTCTCGGTTTTAAAGCACCAGTCGCAACAACTCCCGCCCGTCCTCACACGCATTAACGCGCAGTACCCCGTCCTCATAGCACCCGTAACTGGCAGGCAACTCGCCGCGCGGGAAACAGATTGACCCCGGGTTCATCAATATCCGTTCCCCCTGCCACTCCAGCACCGGTACATGGGTGTGACCGCTCAGGAACAGACTGCCTGGCGGGAGCTGAACCTCGTCTGATCGATAAAGATGGCCGTGGCTAACAAACCAGCGCCGCTCATCGATCAGCAACTGGTTGTAGGGGGCTGTGATGGGAAAGCGCAACAGCATCTGATCTACTTCGGAATCACAGTTGCCCCGCACCGCGATGATCTGCGGAGCCAACTCGTTGAGCCGATCGGCCACAGCGGCCGGGTTATACCCTTCCGGCAGAGGATTGCGCGGGCCATGGTTGAGCAGATCGCCGAGCAGCAGATAGTGATCCGGCTGCCAGGGCTCAAGTTGGGTCAGCACCCGCTCCAGCGCAATGATGCTGCCGTGGATGTCGGAAATGATGGCAAGTTTCATGAAATGCTCCTCACTGCGGGCTGAAATAGAGATCCTTGGTAGCAATCGTCCCTTTCAAATTCTGGCTGGGCAGCCCTCGCAGCGCGGGATCGACCAGTCTCATCTGATTGTAATGATACACGGGGAGGATCGGCGCCTCCTCAAGCAGCAACTGTTCGGCATGCCGGTAGAGTTCAACCCGGCTCGCGCTGTCCAGCGTATTGGCAGCCTGCTCCAGCAACAGATCAAAGTCGGGATTGCAGTAGCCGCTCTCGTTGCGCAGATCCTGACAACGGAAGCTGCCCAGCATGGCAGACGGCTCCACGTAATCGCCAAACAGGAAGCTTCTGGCCACCTGGAAATCACCGCTATCCTTGGCTACCTGATAGGCACCCCACTCCAGACTGTTGAGGGTGACCTGTACCCCCAGCTTCTGCCACATGGCGGCAATGGCCATCGCCATCTGCTTGTGGGTTTCTGCGCTGTTGTAGGTAATGCTCAGCTTGAGTGGATTGGCACTGTTATACCCGGCAGCTGACAACAACGCTGCCGCTTTGGCCTGGCGGGTTGGCATATCTTCAAGCGCCACAGGCAATATCACCCGGGGGTAACCCGGCATCTCCGGCAACAGCGACCATGCTGCCTGTTCATCCTGCCCGCTCACCGATCCAATGAGCAACTGTCGATCAACCGCCATGGAGAGCGCCTGACGCACCCGCACATCCTGCAGTTCGGGGCGCTTCAAATTGAACGCATAGAGATAGGTACCAAACAGCGGCAAGCCCCAGAGCCGCTCCGGAGATTCGCGCTTCATCTTCTGGTAATAGCCGAGGGAGACCTTGTTGGTGAGCTGGATTTCACCAGCCTCATAGCGCAGCCGTTCGGCATGTTGCGAGGTGATAGGCAAATAGGTGACCCGTCCGATACGGGTGTGAAGGTCATCCCAGTAGTGGATATTGCGCTCGGCTTCTATCCGCTCGTTAGGCGTCCAGCTTGCCAGCCGATAAGCGCCATTGCTCACCAGCTTGCCGGGCTCGGTCCACTGTTTGCCAAATTTGGCTATCGCCTTCTGATTGACTGGCACAAAGGGGCGCTGACTGATGAGCTGCAGAAAATAGGGCGCCGGCCGCTCCAGGGTGATTTTCAGGATCTGATCGCTTTGCGCTTCAATGCCAAGATTGCCGAGCTCCAGCGCGCCGGCATAGATGGATTGCGCATTGTTGATCCCCGTGGCCAGCAGCAATCCGGCAGAAGGAGAGTTGATGGCCGGATCGAGCAGACGGCGCCAGGCATAGACAAAATCAGCGGCCACCAGCGGCTCGCCATTGGACCATTTCAGTTGAGGGCGCAGGAAGAATCGCCACTCCAGCCCATCGTCACTCACCTCCCAGCGCTGTGCCTGAGCAGGAACGATATTCCCCTGCCCATCATCACTGACCAGCCCTTCAAACAGATCGACCAGTACCGCCTCCCCCGGAAAACCGGAGCGCACCAGCGCCGGATCCAGCGACTCCGGCTCGGCACCGTTGCCCTTTACCAGGGTTTGCCGATCGGCAAGCAGAGGCTGCTGCTCAACGGTGGTGGCATGTGCCAAAGGCCCTGCCAGCACGGCAAGCAATAACGGGGAGAGCCAGCGTTGCGCCAGCTTGGGGAAGAAACCATACCTCATGACAAAACCTCGAATAACACCACTGCTGGAGGGGAAGGCCGACGGCGCGCCTGATGAATGCCTGATGCCGCTCTTGTTATCCCCGAAAACGCCCCGTATTGTATCGGGCTTGCCCGGGAGATGGAGTCTTTCGGGTTAATTTTTTCAGGAGTTTTTATGGGTTATGAGTGGCTGGCCCTCGCATCGGCCAGTTTATGGGCAATTGCAGCGCTAATTTCGGTCAAACCGGCCCGTCATCTCGGCGCATTTGCCTACAGCCGCTGGCGCATGTTCCTGGTCAGCCTGATGCTCGGCACCATGAGTCTGCTCACCGGTGGCTGGCAAACCCTCACCGCAAGCGCCCTGCCCCTGCTCGCCATCTCGGGGCTGGTCGGCATCTTCGTGGGCGATACCGCGCTGTTTGCCTGCATGAATCGGCTGGGGCCAAGACGCAGTGCCCTGCTCTTCTCCTGCCATGCGCTGTTTTCCGCCCTGCTTGGGCTCTGGCTCTTTAATGAACAGCTGACGGGCTGGCGACTGCTGGGGGCCATGCTGGTCTTTGCCGGCGTAATGCTGGCGATCCTGTTTGGCAGACGCAGTAGCAGCAACGAGTGGGAGCAGATCCGTGGCAATCTGGCGCTGGGAATTGGCCTTGGCCTGACGGCGGCACTGTGTCAGAGCGTGGGAGCCATCATCGCCAAACCGGTGATGATGAGTGGTGAGGTGGATGCGGTGAGTGCATCAGGTATCCGGATGGGCAGTGCCCTGCTGGCCCACTGCGTCCTGCGGCTGGGGCGCTTGCCGCTGGCCATGCCGCTCAAACCGGTCAATCGACATATCCTCGCCATGATTGCCACCAACGGTTTTCTGGCGATGGGGCTGGGGATGACGCTGATCCTGATGGCGCTGCGGCAGGGAGAGGTGGGCATGGTGGCCATTCTCTCCTCCACCACACCGGTACTGCTGCTGCCGCTGTTGTGGTGGCACTCGGGGGAGCGGCCATCCATTGCCGCTTGGGCGGGTGCACTGATTGCCACCCTGGGCACGGCGCTGGTGCTGGGTTTCAGCACTCACTGACACCCGGCACCATCCCAGATCAGAACAGGGCAATCTCCTCAGCGGTCAGCTCACGATATTCACCGGGGGCCAGATCTTCATCCAGCGTCAGGCCACCCACCCGCTCGCGATGCAAGCCAACGACCTTGTTGCCGATGGAGGCAAACATCCGCTTGACCTGATGGTACTTGCCTTCGTGAATGGTCAAGCGAGCCTCGCACTCGCCGATAATTTCCAGCTGGGCAGGACGGGTTTTATCGGTCTCGTTACGCAGATAGACCCCTTCGGCGAACAGCTCGATTGCATCCGGGCTCACCGGATCGGCTAGCCAGACGTGATAGGTCTTGGCACACTCGTGGCGCGGCGAGGTGATGCGGTGGGACCATTGACCGTCGTCGGTCACCAGCACCAGACCCGTGGTATCGAGGTCGAGGCGACCCACTACGTGCAGCTTGCCCATCGCCGGCTCATCCATCAGGAAGAAGACAGTCGGGTGATCCGGATCCTCGTTGGAGCAGACGTAACCTTCCGGCTTGTGCAGCATGAAATAGCGGTTGCGCTGCTCCAGCGTCAGCAGCACGCCGTCAAACTCGATCTGGCTCTGCTCATTGATATGAAAGGCGGGCTGCTTGACCACAATGCCATCCACCATGACCTCACCCTGACGGATCAGTTTGCCTGCCAGCGAGCGGGTCAAATCGGAACAATCGCATAGAAATTTATCAAGCCGCATTCACAACCTCGGAGTCCAACAAGTAAAGGGGCGTCATTATATCGGGCGGGGGCGACAACGCCACTGTTAAGGGGTTGCCAATTATGACGAACTGGTCATCCGATGTTACACTTCTCCGGTGTGACCCATCCGAACGATACTCATAATAATAAGAGTCAGGAAGCCCTCATGAAGTCTCAAGCATCCTATCCCGTCATTCCCGTCAACCAGCTGAAACCCGGCATGTATGTGATTGCTATCGCCAGCCAGACAGGTGGGATGGAGATCGCCCAGATGGGCTTGGTGACCAGCGTGGCGCAAATTGCCAATCTGGTGCGTCAGGGGGTGCTCACGGTACGCATCGATCTGGCCCGCAGCAAACTGGGCAGTGCCGAAAGTGACGCCGTTACCTCCCCCGACCTCAATGCCAACAGCGCCCAGGTGGGACGCCGGACCAGTGCAAACGGTGAAGGACGGGAGCTTAAAATCCGACGCCTCTATCAGGAAGCGCGCGAGTTGCAAGGCAAGTTCATTCGCCACCTCAAAGCGGGTGAGCCCATCGACATCACTCCGCTGGCCGAAGTTGCCGAAGAGATGGTGGACACCATGTTCACCCACGGCGATGCCATGCTCTGTCTGGCCCGTATTCGCGCCAAGGATGCCTACCTGATGGAACACTCCATGAACGTGGCCATTCTGCTGGCCAACTTCGGCCGCTATCTGGGGCTTGAGCGCAGCGTGCTCAAGGAGCTGACCCTGGGTGGCCTGCTGCACGACGTGGGCAAGATCATGACTCCGGACGAGGTGCTCCACAAACCGGGCAAGCTGACCGATGAGGAGTTCGCCATCATGCGCCAGCATGTGGTGCACAGTTACGAGATCCTCAGCAATACCCCTGGCATTACCCCCACCATGCTGGAGGTGGCCGCCAACCACCACGAGCGGCTCGATGGCTCCGGCTACCCGCAGCGACTGAAGGGGGAGCAGCTCTCCCTCTATACCCGGATGAGCGGCATCGTCGATGTCTATGACGCCATCACTGCAGATCGAGTCTACAAAGCAGGTATGCAGCCGACCCAGGCCTTCCGCATTCTGCTCAAGGGGATCAATCAGCACTTTGATGCCGAACTGGTTACCAAGTTCATCAAGTGCATGGGAGTCTATCCGGTGGGTACTCTGGTACAGCTCTCAAACCAGCGCCTGGCTATCGTGATGCAGCGCAACGAGCAGCAGCCGCTCAAGCCGGTGGTCAAGGTGATCTATCACGCCACCCAGCGTCACTACCTCGACGTACAGTGGCTGGATCTGGCCAAGTCAGGGGTGCAGGAGAGCATCGAAAACACGGTCGACCCCAAAGAGTTTGGCATCAACCTCGCCAACTTCTTCTAATCCCTCACCTCGGATCTTCATGATTGGCGCTGGCTGTCGAGCCAGTGCCGGATCAGAAACTCCTCATCCAGCGGCGAGAGATCAAAACGCAGGCAGGCCTCTTCAATGGCGGCGATATCGTGCTGGTGATGCTCACTGAGCCAAAGCACCGCACGACGCAAATCTTCACCATGGGGGAGCAGCAGATGGTCGCTCATGGGATACCTCCGGTAGACTGCAAGGCGGCCAGCGAATGTAGCCACCTCTTTCCAGTCTAGTCGGTCAATCCCCATCACCCGCGCTTCTTCACCCTCCCCCCTCAATCACTGCAATCAGCTTGCCACCGGGATCAGCGACCGAAAGCGCGCTGCCAATCCTGATCGAACTTCACCAGCGCCGCATCCACCGCCGGCACGTTCAGCAACTGCTCGGCCACGTCGAGCGGCAAGGTGATCGATTGGCAACCCGCCAGCAGGCAGTCGAGCGCCTGACGGGGAGTGCGAAATGACGCCGCCAGCACCTTGCTGTTCGGGGCGTGCAGCTCAAGCAGCTGTTGCAGCTCCTGCACGGTGGCAATGCCATCGCCACCCTGGGCATCCAGCCGGTTAACGTAGGGCGCGACATATTCCGCCCCCGCCACCGCCGCCAGCCAGCCCTGCAGCGGGGTATAGACAGCGGTGCCCAGAGTCGGCACACCGTTGGCTGTCAGGCTCTTGATGGCAGCCAGCCCCTCTGCACACACCGGGATCTTGATCACTAGGTCCGGGTCCAGTTCACGCAGGGCGAATGCCTCGCGCACCATCTCGGTTTCAGTTTTGGCCATCACCTGGGCAAACAGGCGCGCCTTGGGCCCCAGCACGTCGCGCAGGGCGGGCAGCAGCTCACAGAGCGGCAATCCCCCGGCGGCAGTAATGGAAGGATTGGTGGTGACACCGGCCAACGGCAGGATCCGTGACCAGCGACGCACTGCCGCCACATCGGCGGTATCGAGATACAGCTCCATCTCTAACTCCTTAACGGGATGTTCAATATGTCGCCATTCTAGCGATAAAACATCTGCAAATAGCTTGATCGAAATCAAACCAACTTTCGAATGAAAGCAAATAGAATGCAAATACAAAAGGAGGCGGTATGATTTTCGACCTGCAACGATATTCAACTCACGATGGCCCCGGCATTCGCACCCTGGTGTTTCTCAAGGGGTGCTCGCTGGCCTGTCGCTGGTGTCAAAACCCGGAAAGCCGCTCTCCCAAGCCGGACATACTACTCGACCGGCGCCAGTGCATCGAGGGATGTCAGCTCTGCAGCCAGGCCTGTCCGGCAATCTTGCGTGACAGCCAGGGTGTCCAGCTCGTCCGCTCAGCCCTCGGCAGTCAGGATATGGAACGGCTGCGCGGCCTCTGCCCAAGCGAAGCGCTGCAGGTGTGCGGCCGCGATGAAACCCTGGACACCCTGATGGACACCATCCTGCGGGATCGCCCCTTCTTCGAGCGCAGCGGCGGTGGCGTCACCCTCTCCGGTGGCGAGCCTTTTATGCAGCCCGACTTTGCCGCCGCTTTGCTGGCCCGCTGCAAAGCCGAAGGGCTGCACACCGCGGTCGAGAGCTGCCTCCATGTGCCCTGGCACCAGATTGAGCCAAGTCTCCCCTCACTGGATCTGGTGCTGGCGGATCTCAAACACGTTGATAAAGAACGTTTCTTCCACTGGACCCGCGGCAAAGTGGAGCTGCCCATCGCAAACCTCAAACGCCTCGCCGAGCACGGCGTGCCGATGCAGATCCGGGTGCCACTCATTCCCGGCTTCAATGCCGACCACGCATCGATCGAAGCCATCACCGACACCGCTGCCAGCCTCGGCACCGTGCAGGAGATCCATTTCCTCCCCTACCACACCTTGGGGATGGGCAAATATGCCCTGCTGGCTCTGCCCTATCAGGCGCCAGAGACACCGCTCGACGACCCCGATTTACTCAGCTTTGCCCACGCATACGCCCAACGTCAGGGACTGACCCCTGTGACCAGAGGATAAGATCATGACCCAGCTCGACCTCAATACCCTCAGCCCGCGGATCCGCGCCCACAAAGAGAGCCTGATCCACATCGTTCAGCCGCCGGTCTGCACCGAGCGTGCCCGCCACTACACCGAAGCTTATCAGGCTCACCTCGCCCGGCCGCTGCCGGTGCGCCGCGCGCTGGCGTTGGCCCATCACCTCAAGGAGCGCACCATCTGGATCAAGCACGACGAGCTGATCGTCGGCAATCAGGCCAGTCAGGTACGGGCGGCGCCGCTGTTTCCCGAATACACGGTGAGCTGGATCGAGAAGGAGATCGACGAGCTGGCGGACAGACCCGGCGCCGGTTTTGCAGTCAGCGAAACCGACAAGGAGATCATCCACGCCCTCACCCCCTTCTGGCGCGGCCAGACGGTGCAGGATCGCTGCTTCGGCCTCTTTACCGATGAGCAGAAAGCGCTGCTGGAGAGCGGCATCATCAAGGCCGAGGGCAACATGACCTCGGGGGATGCCCACCTCGCGGTCAACTATGAGGAGCTGCTCACGCTGGGTCTCGATGGCTTCAAGGCCAAGGTGGCCGAGCGCCGCAGTCGGCTGGATTTGGCGGATTGGGCCGATCTGCAGCGCGAGCAGTTCCTGCACGCCGTCGCCATCACTCTGGATGCGGTCAGCGCTCACATCTCGCGCTACGCCACCCTTGCCAGCGACATGGCCAAGCAAGAGCCGCGCCCGGAGCGCCAAAGCGAACTTGAGACCATAGAACTCAACTGTGCCCACATCGCCCACCAGCCCCCCGAGACCTTCTGGCAGGCGCTGCAGCTCTGCTACTTTATCCAGCTCATCCTGCAGATCGAATCCAACGGTCACTCGGTGTCGTTTGGCCGGATGGATCAGTACCTCTACCCCTGGTATCGCCGCGAGGTGGAATTGTCTGAATCCCTGCCACGGACGCGCGCCATCGAACTACTGCAAGGGTGCTGGCTCAAGTTGCTGGAAGTAAACAAGATCCGCTCCGGCACCCACTCCAAGGCCTCCGCCGGCAGCCCGCTCTACCAGAACGTCACTATCGGTGGCCAGAACTGGCGGGATGGCAGTGCCCATGATGCTGTCAACGGCTTCTCCTACGCGATTCTGGAGTCCTGCGGCCAGCTGAGATCCACCCAGCCCAACCTCTCGGTGCGCTACCACGCCGGGATGAGCGAGGATTTCCTCGACGCCTGCATTCAGGTGATCCGCTGCGGCTTCGGCATGCCCGCCTTCAACAACGACGAGGTGGTGATCCCCGAGTTCATCAAGCTCGGGGTAAGCGTGGAGGATGCCCACCACTACGCCGCCATCGGCTGCATCGAGACCGCCGTGCCAGGCAAATGGGGCTATCGCTGCACCGGCATGAGCTTTATCAACTTCGCCCGCATCCTGCTGGCCTCCCTTGATGGCGGCCGCGATGCCACCACTGGCAAGGTATTCCTGCCCCAGCCCCAGTCGCTGCGAGACGGGAGCTTTGGCAACTTTGACGAGGTGATGGCCCGCTGGGATGAGCAGGTGCGCTACTTCACCCGCAAATCCATCGAGATCGACTGCGTGGTCGACAGCGTGCTGGAGGCTCAAGCCCATGACATTCTCTGCAGCACCTTGGTGGATGACTGCATCGAGCGCGGCAAAACCATCAAGGAGGGCGGCGCCGTCTATGACTGGGTCTCCGGTCTGCAGGTGGGGATCGCCAACCTCGGTAACAGCCTGGCAGCCCTGAAGAAACTGGTGTTCGAGCAAGGGATTGTGGATCAGCAAGAGCTGGCCGAAGCACTCGAGCAAGATTTTGCCGGACTGGCGGGGGAGCAGTTGCGCCAGCG
The DNA here is from genome assembly GCF_040908445.1 of Aeromonas sp. R10-2. Lineage (NCBI taxonomy): Bacteria > Pseudomonadati > Pseudomonadota > Gammaproteobacteria > Aeromonadales > Aeromonadaceae > Aeromonas > Aeromonas sp. R10-2. Next base: position 138,951 of record NZ_JBFODS010000034.1, read on the forward strand.
CCTCACCAACGCCGCCCCCAAATATGGCAACGATCTGGACGAGGTTGACCTCCTACTGGTGCAGGCCTACCAGAGCTACATCGACGAGCTCAAGGAGCTGCACAACACCCGCTTCGGCCGTGGCCCCATCGGCGGCACCTACTATGCCGGCACCTCCTCCATCTCCGCCAACGTGCCATTCGGTGCCGCCACCATGGCCACCCCGGATGGTCGCCGTGCCCGCACGCCGCTGGCGGAAGGGGCCAGCCCCTCGTCGGGTTCGGATCGTCTCGGCCCGACGGCGGTATTCAACTCCATCGGCAAGCTGCCCACGGCGGCCATTCTCGGCGGGGTGCTGCTCAACCAGAAGCTGAGTCCGGCGAGCCTTGAGAACGAGCGGGACAAGGCCAAGCTGATGAGCCTGCTGCGCACCTTCTTCGAGGTGCACAAGGGGTGGCATGTGCAGTACAACATCGTCTCGCGGGAAACCCTACTGGCAGCCAAGGCCAATCCGGATCAATACCGGGATCTGGTAGTACGGGTGGCGGGCTATTCGGCCTTTTTCACCGCCTTATCCCCGGATGCGCAAGATGATATCATCGCCCGCACCGAGCACAGTCTCTGACGGGGCGCACCCATGGCGCCAGTGACGTCATATGATTGGCAAGCCACCCCACGGGTGGCTTGCCGCTATCCACCACCTTGCATGTGAGCGCACCATGAATCCACGCCACCAACTGATCCTCACTCTGGTCCATCAGACTCGCAAGATGAGCGTGAGTGAACTCTCCAGACACACAGGCGTGTCTGAGGTGACGGTGCGCAACGACCTCACCGCGCTGGAGAAACAGGGACTGCTCAGACGGGTACACGGCTCGGCTATGGCGCTGGAGACCGATGACCCGGATGCACGGATGAACATCAATTACCTACTCAAGGAGCGCCTCGCCGAGCGTGCAGCCCAGCTGGTAGAGGATGGCGAAACAGTCTTTATCGAGGGGGGCAGCGCCAACGCCATGCTGGCGCGCCATCTGGCCCTGCACAAACGGGTCATCATCATCACCATCAGCAGCTATATCGCCCATCTGCTCAAAGACACCTCGGCTCAGGTAGTGCTGCTCGGCGGGCTGTTCCAACATCAGAGCGAGAGCGTGGTGGGGCCGCTCACGCGCCTCTGCATCGAGCAGGTGCACTTCTCCAAGGCCTTCATCGGGGTGGATGGCTTTCATCCCGAGATGGGTTTCACCGGCCGCGATATGATGCGGGCGGACGTGGTCAACAGCGTGCTGGCCAAGGGGATGACCAATGTGGTGATCACCGACAGCAGCAAATTTGGCGCCATCCACCCGAGCCAGCTTGGCGCGCCGGGCCAGATCAACGTGCTGGTTACCGATGATGCCCTGCCCGCCCCCATGCGTGCAGCCATCGCGGCCAAGGGGATCACCCTGCACTGCGTTGCGGCCTAGGCCGCCCGCTAATTCACGCTATTTCATTGACCTGACAGGATAAAATTTTCATGATGAGCCAGTCCCCATCGGGACTGACATCATCAGAACATGATCTGCAGGAAGCAGACTTTCAGGAGAGCAAGGACATGCCATCGACCATCACCGCCGGGGGGCGCCACCTCCCCCCTATCATTCGCGCCACCGCCATCACCCTGACCCTGTGCTGGAGCCCGTTTGGCTGGAGTGCCACGCTGCCCGCTGACTTGAAGTGGGAGAGCAACAACCAGGATCCTCTCTATGCCGATCCGGCCGCCAAACGCGGCGGCAACTTTCGCACCTTTATGACCAGCTTCCCCCTGACCCTGCGCAAATATGGCCCCGACTCCAACGGCGGCTTTGCCGGTTACGTGCGGGAAACCAACCTGCCACTGCTGAGCACTCATCCCGTTACCGGCAACCCCATGCCGATGCTGGCAAACGAGTGGGCCTTCGGCGCCGACAACAAGACCCTCTATTTTCGCATCAATCCCAAGGCGCGCTGGTCAGACGGCCAGCCGGTCACCGCCGATGACTGGCTCTTTACCCTCAAGATGATGCGCAGCAAAGAGATCAACGACCCCTGGTACAACAACTACTACAGCACCCAGATAGCCGATATCACCAAGTTTGATGATCACACCCTGGCCATCACCAGCGGCACCGAAAAGAGCCGCCAGGATCTGCTCGAGTCACTGCCCATCAGCCCGGAGCCGAGCCACGCCATCAAGCTCACCGCCAACTGGGTCAAGGAGTACAACTGGAAGGTGTTGCCAGTCACCGGCCCCTATCAGATCGATCAGGTGAAAAAGGGCAAATCGGTCACCTTCAAACGGATTGAACACTGGTGGGGGGATGACGAGCGCTACTTCCAGCATCGCTTCAATCCTGCGCGGATCGAGATCAAGGTGCTCAGGGATCTGAACATCGCCTGGCAGCACTTCCTGCGCGGCGATCTCGACACCTTCCCGCTGGTGATGCCCAACTGGTGGCACGACAAGACCAAAACCGCAGAGTTCGAGAAGGGGTATATCGCGCGTACATGGTTCTACAACCAGACCCCGCAATCGCCAATGGGGCTCTATCTCAACACCGCCGATCCGCTGCTGAATAATCTAGATGTGCGGCTCGGGATCCAGCATGCCCTCAACCTCGACAAGATGCTCACCACCCTGCTGCGGGGGGATTACCAGCGACTCAACAGTTATGGCTCAGGTCAGGGTGAGTTTACCAACAGCGAGATCAAGGCCCGTCCGTTCGATCCCAAACTGGCACGGGAATACTTTGCCAAGGCAGGCTTTAACAAAGTGGGGCCGCAGGGGATTTTGCAAAACGACAAGGGACAGTCACTGACCCTCGCCATCACCTACACCACCGCAGAGCACGCCCAGCGGCTCACCTTGCTACGGGAAGAAGCCAAGAAGGCGGGACTTAATCTGGAGCTCAACCTGATGGATGCCTCGGCCGGTTTCAAATCGATGCTGGAGAAAAAGCACCAGAGCGCCTGGATGGCCTGGGCGGGCAGCCGCTATCCCGCCTATTGGGAGTTCTTCCACAAGGTCAACGCCAACAAACCCCAGACCAACAACATCATGAACATCGATGATGACGCCATCACGGCCTTGGTGGAGCAGTATGACAAGGAGTTCGACTTTGCCAAAAAGGCGGCCCTGTCACGGCAGATCCAGCAGCGACTCTATGAGCTGGCGAGCTTCGTCCCCGCCTATCAGGTGCCCTACACCCGGGAAGGGGCATGGCGCTGGATCAAACTGCCAAAAGTACCTGCCACCCCCAAGAGTGAGCAGCTCTACTGGCCCCTTGGGGGCGACAACAGCGGTTACAGCTATGGCGGTCTGCTATGGATTGATGAAGAGCTAAAATCCGAGACCAGGGCAGCCATCAAGAGTGGCAAGACTTTCCCGGCCGAGCCTATCATCGACACCACTTATCGCCAGCCCTGATTGCATCAGCCCATCGGCAAAAGTCCTTAAAACAAAAGACCCCGCCAGATAGCGGGGTCTTTGTTGGCAACCGGTGTTGCGAATAGCTCGGTGATCAGCCGCGTTTGGCCTGCTTCTCGGCAATGGCGTCAGCCACGTCAGCCGGCTCCAGTACGATGCCTTCCTGATCCGGGGTCGGGAACACGGCAACACACAGCTCGTCCTGCTCCATACCGTCAACCCAGCGCTCCAGCCATACCTTCAGGGTGATGGACTGTGGCTTGCAATCGGCCCACTCGCCTTCGGCCCACGCCTTGGCGTACTCCGGGTGCGGCCATACCGGGATGCAATCTTCATCGTCGGTGGTCAGCATCATGACGCCATGCTCGTCAGTCAGGACGAACAGCTCTTCATGCTCGACCAGCTTGCTGATGAAGTGATCGTAACGGTAATCAGCGTTCAGTTGCAGCGCGGCATTGCGCTCGGTGTCGCTCAGTTCATAGCTCATTGGCCAAGTCTCTCTCTCGATAAAGGGCGCCATGTTCACATCTTGTCGTCAGCTTGTCCAGCTTGCAGCCCCTTGGCACCGGATGGGGAGGACAATGACGCAAATAAGGATAGAGCAGCCTCCTCGATAACGAGACCGCCAGCTATCATATTGCCCCTTTTACAACACAGGGGTGATCAGCTCCACATCAGGCTGCTCGCTCAGCTTTTGCCGCAGCCAGTAGGCGGACTCCACTTCGACAAAGCAGAGCAGATCCTGGCCATTGGCCGCCATCGCCATCAGCTGCTCAAAACGCTGCTGTTGCTGTTGCTCCCAGGCGGCAGCAAGTTTCACCCCGTGGGCTTCATCCACCACTTCGCGACGCAGCTCGAACAGGTTATCGGTGATCGGGCTGTTGATCTTGGCGGCGCTGTGCCAGTACATCAGCAGGTTATCCATCATCTCGCTGTCGTAGTTGGCCAGTGCATCCAGCTCGGGTGTATCACCGCTATCGCTGGCGGCAAAATCGCACCAGCCTGCATCGAGTGACGCCAGCTCATGAGCCCCCTTAGCATGCTTGCGTAACAGTGCAATGTCGGCACCCTTACGTGCAGGTAACCACACCTCGCCCTGATGGGCATCCAGCAAGGACGTCAACGAAGCTGCGGGGTAAACCGGAAAGCGGGTACAAAGTGAATGCAGCAGGGATACCAGAGTGATCTTGACCATGAGCGATACCTTGAACAGGGCGAACAGCCACCAATAGACCGTCCGATATAAAGAAGTGCCCTATCCTACCACGTTTGGTCCGGCTCGGCCCTTGGCGAAGCTGTCAGCCAACCATCTGATTACGCCGAAAAAAACAGCATTTGAAACGCAGCATCCAGCCAAAGATCAATAATTTGAGCCAGCGCCCACTAAAGTGGATCCGGGGATGCTAGTTTGCATACATCTTTAGCGTAAGGAGTAAATCCATGATTGGGATCGACCAGGTTTCTAACGAATTCGTGAACGATTTGAAAATACTGGCATGCTTTGATCCGGCCAACATGAGCCTGGGGATTAAATTACGCAGCGATATGTCTGAAGAGTTGTGCCAGGCGGCAGCCCGTCTGCATCAACAGGGGCTCATCAGCGCAGAAGATGGTGGCTATCTCACCCCGTTTGGCATGACCATGGTTGAACACCTGCAACATCTGCTGGTCGCACTCAAACCGCTTTGACCGGCTGTGGTGCCCAGAGTGAAAAGTTGAGTAGCTCCCAGCGCTCCCCTTGGTGAAGATGACAGGCAAACAGCAAAGGACCTTCGGGTCCTTTTACTTTGCCATCCACCAGCCACTCCCCCTCCCTTTCAGGCACCAGTCGCGCATTCACCTCATCGGGTTGCTGTGCGGTGCCCATCCGGACCTGGACAAATTGCTGGCAGATCACCTGCGCTTCCATCGCGGATTGAACCGGTACAGGCGCATCGGACGTCGGAGTCAAGGTGGCAGCAAGCAGGAGCGATAGCAGCATGATTCAGCACATGGGAGTCAGTAGCAGAAGCCAGATAAACAAAAAGCCGTGGCACCAGAGGTACCACGGCTTTCTTAAATTCTGTAAGAATTACAGAGCGGTTACGTTCTCAGCCTGCGGGCCTTTCTGACCTTGGGTCACAGAGAACTGTACGCGCTGACCTTCAGCCAGGGTACGGAAACCGTTACCTTGAATGGCGCTGAAGTGAACGAAAACGTCCGGGCCGTTTTCTTGCTGGATGAAGCCAAAACCTTTGGTTTCGTTGAAAAACTTAACGGTACCGGTGATCATGTTAGACATATCTTTTAAACCTGTATTCAAAATAATTACTTATGCTTTTCAGCGGGTAAAGCTCAAAAAACGGGATTAACTTATGAACAACAGGACAAGATGTGAAACATCGTATTCATTGACATAACTATCGCCCTTTCAAGCTGGTTTGGATTATACGTGGCTTTGTAGATTACGCAAACAAATTTGTGCCCTGCCAACGGCAGGGCACAAACCGTTATAAGGTGGCCGCTTCCAACGCTTCGACCAGCGCTCTGAGAAAACGAGCCGCCTCCCCGCCAGTACAGGCTCTATGGTCAAATGTCATCGACAGCGGCAATGCCCTGACGGGACGCGCTTCCCCATGGATGAACACCACTTTTTCGAACAGTTTGCCTGCCCCTATGATGGCCACCTGCGGCGGCGTGACGATGGGGCTGGCATAACGGCCTGCGATGGCACCGAAGTTGGTGAGCGTAATGGTCGCCCCCTGCAACATCTCGCGCGGCACGGCGCGCGCCTTCACATCGGCGATCATCCGATCCAGCCCCTGCCGGATATCTGCCCCCTCCCGCTCGGCCACGTTCTCCATCACCGGCACATAGAGGCCATGCTTTGAATCCACCGCGATGGCCACATTGACCTCTTTGAACAGCCGCCGTGACAGGGTGTCGCCATCAAACCAGGCGTTCATGGAGGGCTCGGCGCGGCACGCCACGCCAATGGCCTTGATAAGGCGCACCGTCACATCTTCATCAGGGCGCCAATGACGCAAATCCACCTCGTCGGTGATGCTGACCGGCACCACAGTCTGATGAGAGAGCTCCATCGCCTTGGCCATGGCCCTGCGCGACCCTTTGAGGAATTCGTTGCCACTGCTCTGCTGGGCCTCGAATGCCTGCTGCACATCCAGCTCGGTCACCATGCCGCCGCTGCCACTTCCCTTGATCCGGTCTATATCCAGACCCAGTTTTTGTGCCAGCAGGCGCACGGCAGGCATGGCTTGCACCAGCGCGCCACCCGGGGCAATGGCCCCCACCACGAAGTGATCCTCGATATGTTGCTGATGGGCGCTCACCTTGCCCACCACAGTGCCATCATCCTCCCCCCCCTCGAACTCCACCAGCGGCGCACCGATATGGAGGATATCCCCCTCGGCGCCGCAGAGACGGGCAATCACCCCGGCCACCGGAGAGGGCACATCCACCAGCGCCTTGGCCGTTTCCACCGACAAGAGCACCTGATCGACCGCGACGGTATCACCGGCACTCACCTTCCACTCGACGATCTCGGCTTCGGCCAACCCTTCACCCAGATCCGGTAATTTGAAAAATTTCATAGCCACTGGTTCTCCATCAGCTGGTGAGCGGCATCGGCGATATCCTGCTCGGTGATGAGGTAATACGCCTCGTTGCGATAGTAGGGGACGGCGGCATCCACCCCGGTCAACCGTTTGGGTGGCGCCTTGAGGCTGGGAAGTGCCTGCTCGGTCACCCGCGCAACGATTTCGGCCCCGACCCCGAAGCTGCCACACGCCTCATGCACCACAAGCAAGCGGCCGGTCTTGCGTACCGAGGTGAGGATGGTCTCCATATCCAGCGGCTTGATGGTGGCCAGATCCAGCACCTCGCACTGGATATCCTGCTCGGCCAGCAGGTTCGCCGCCCGCATCACCTCCTGGATGCAGGCCCCCCAGGCCACTACCGTGATATCCCGGCCCGGGCGCAGGGTGAAGCAGACATCCAGCGGCAGGCCGACACCGTCATCCACCACCTCGGATTTCATCGAGCGATAGATGCGGTCCGGTTCGAAAAACATCACGGGATCCGGATCGCGGATGGCCGAGAGCAGCAGGCCATAGGCGCGTCTCGGGCTGGAGGGGATCACTACCCTTAGCCCAGGGATATGGGCAAACAGCGCCTCGACGCTCTCGCTGTGATGTTCAGGCGAATGAATGCCCGCGCCATACGGGGAGCGATAGACGAGGGGACAGGAGAGGCGGCCACGGGTACGGTTTCGCATCCGAGCCGCCTGACAGATGATCTGCTCCATCCCGGGGAAGATGAAGCCCTGAAACTGGAACTCAGCCACCGGCTTGAGCCCCTGGGTCGCCATGCCGACCGCCACCCCGGCGATCAATCCCTCGGCCAACGGCGTGTCGATCACCCGCTTGAAACCGAACTTGTCGCGCAAGCCCACGGTGGCGCGAAACACCCCGCCGTTGACCCCCACGTCCTCGCCGAGCACCACCACATCCGGGTCGTGCTCCATCTCGTAGTGAAGGGCCATGTTGACCGCTTCCAGCAAACTGATCTCACTCATGGCCAACCTCCTGCTTCATCCCCTTGGCAATCACTCGCTCGCGCTGGGGCAAGAGTTCGGCGGGCAGGCTGGCATAGTGATAATCGAACATCGCCTCCGGCGGCTGGGGCTCCATCGCCTCATAGCGGGCGACCGCCTGCTCTACCTCCCGGGTGGCTTCCGCCAGCAGGCTCTGCTCCTGCTCTTCATCCCACCAGCCCTGGCTATGCATAAACTGGCGCAGCCGCTTGACAGGCTCTTTCGCCCAGGCGGCCTCGACCTCGGCCCCGTCGCGATAGCGAGTGGCATCGTCGGCCGTGGTGTGATCGCCGAGGCGATAACTGACCGCCTCGATCAAAGTCGGCCCCTTGCCGCTGCGGGCCCGTTCGACGGCACTGCGGGCGGCATCGTAGACCGCCACCACATCGTTGCCATCCACCTGCAGGCTGCGCACCCCGGCGCCAATCCCCTTTTGGGCCAGCGTAGGAGCGCTCGATTGCAGCTTGCGCGGCACCGAGATAGCCCACTGGTTGTTGTTGACGATGATGACCATCGGCAGGTGCCAGACCCCGGCGCAGTTGAGCCCCTCCAGAAAATCCCCCTTGGAGGTGCCGCCGTCGCCGATAGTGACTACGGCAACCCGCGGTTGATTACGCAGTTTGAAAGCCGAGGCAATACCGCAGGCGTGGGTGATCTGGGTGGCGATGGGGACGCAGATGGGGAGATCTTCAGAGGGATTCCCATCGGGTTTGAGAAAATAACTGCCCCGCTCGTCCCCGCCCCAATATTGCAGGTTTTTCTCCATCGGTACGCCCCGCACATAGAGGGTGGGCATGTCCCGATAGTAGGGGACGTAGACATCCTGCGGCTGCATGGCCAGACCAATGCCAATCCCCACGGCTTCTGCGCCGAGATGGGAGGGAAAAGTACCGAGTTTGCCGGTTCGTTGCAGCGCAATCGCTTTTTTGTCATAGCTGCGCACCATCACCATATTGCGGTAGAAAGTGTGCAGTATCGCCTTGTCCAGCCAGGTCGGTAAGGTGGCGACCGGGCACCCTTCCGCATCGAGGTAACGAAGGAAAGGGATGTCGACATGGGTCATAACTGGCTCCTTGCCGTTGTGAGCGTCACCGATGCTGGTGACACCTAGATGTAAATACCTTGTTAAATAAAAAGCAAAGAGATTTACTCAGGTAAGACCAGTAGAAACTTCTTTAAAGTAGCGAAGGAGCTGAATTTTCGGCGATGAGTGGCAAGGTATGCCGTAAATGGTGCAACTTTGCAGCGCTGAAGACAGGATGCCAAATATTGAAAAGGGGAGCCTTGCTCCCCCTTCTGTTACTTCTTGTCAGGGGTTACTCCAACCAGCAGTTACGCCAGCCACTGATGCAGCTGGCTGGCCATGCCAGCTGGCAGCAAGTGAGCGCGACTTAGCAAGTGGCTGCGCCAGGGCTCGGCCAGCAAAGTCGGGCAAATTCGCATCTCCCGTCCCCGGTCAGTCACGCTCACCAACCTGTCGATAAGAGTCTCCAGCGGCGGATGCGCCGGCCAGTGGGGATAGAGGTCAGCAGTTGTGATATCGGCCAACTCGCACACCCACTCCTCTTCCTCATCTCCCTTCTCATCAGCCATTGGCCAGGGGTGAAGCACCTGCAGCCAACCCGGCCTTGCGGCCTCCAGCAACTGGCCCAGCGTCGGCTGCGCAAAGTGGGGATCTCCTGCGGCTTTGAGCAGATGGCGCGCCCCCGCCAGCACCACCACACCGCGCGGGGGAAGTGCAAGAAGATGGTCGGCCAGCGCCAGATCCCGCCCCCTGTTGTGTTGCTGCCACCGCTCCGGGCTCATCTCCTGCCACTCGAATAAGGGCTCGCAGAGATGCACCCGCAGCCGCACATGTTCGGGGCGCGCCAGATTGCTCTGGCGCAGGGCGGCAAAGAAGGCCGGAAACTCGGGGGCCATCCAGGCGGGAAAGGCACAAGAGTCGAGCCAGACCGGATAGAGCCGTGCCAGCGTCAGCGGCTCACCCTGCCAGCTCTCCTCCCCCGCCAACCAGGCATCGAGCAAGCCTTGATGGCGGCGGTTGCCGCACTCCAGCACCAAGTCGGTCATGACTCCCCAGAGCGCCGGGTCACACAGCCAGGCGTGCTGGCGCCGGATAAAATCCGGGTGCCAGTGCGGCTCCCCCAGCCCCACCAGCTTGCCCGCCAGCAAGGCTTCCCGGATGGCGGCAACCGGGGTCATGCGCCCCCCTCCAGCCGCATGTGCGGTTGTTGCCCGACCCTATCGACCCGCTCACCAATAAGGGCGCCGACCTGCGCCAGCCAGTCGGGATGCACCATCTCCTGATGCAGGCAGGAGAAGCGCTCATAGCGGATTTCCCCTTTTGTCAGCGGCTCCCAGCCACGTCCATCCAGCCAGGGCTGGCGGGAAGCTGATGCTTCGATAAAGATCACCTCCCCGTGGTAGCAGTAGTCGACCGGCTCACGGATGAGCCGGTTGTTGTGGCCCACCAGCTCAATCATGGCGCTCACCACCTGCTCGTCGAGCATGGCCAACGCACTCCCCTCTGCCCCCAGTCGGGCCACCACCGCGTCACGGGTGAGGGAATCCAGCGCCTCGTCCGCAACCGCAATCCCCCCCATCCGCAGCAGCGCATCGAGCATCCGCTGCTCGTCGGGCAACGGCTGGGTCTGCCACTGCTGACAGGGGTAGGCATCGAGCAGCAGCACCATGGCCACCTCTTGTCCCTGCTCTTGCAGCATGGCGGCCATCCGGTGCACCAGCATGCCCCCGAGCGACCAGCCGAGCAGCCAGTAGGGCCCCTCGCTCTGTTGACGACGTAGCTCGGTCACATAATCGAGCGCCAGCTCGTCGAAACTGGCGGGCAGTGGCGCATCCGGCTGACAGAGCGCCCGCGCCTGCAGGGCATAGACGGCCATGTCGGTCGGCAGATGGGGCACCAGTGGCGCATAACACCAGCCGAGCCCCCCTGCGGGGTGGACACAAAAGAGGGTGGGGCACGATGTGCCAGACTGCGCACCGGGCGCCCGCAAGGGCAACAGCATGGGCATGGCCTCCCGCTCGCCGCCAAGACGGCGCGCCAGCTGGGCAGGGCTCGGTGCTTCGAACAGGCTCGCCAGAGTGAGACCCTGTCCTATTGATTCATCAATACGCACCACCAGCTGCGCCGCCAGCAGGGAGTGGCCGCCGAGGGCAAAGAAGTTATCGTCGGCGCCGACCCGCGCCAGCCCCAGTATCTCGGCGAAGAGGCGACAGAGCCGCTCCTCCAGCAGGGTTTTCGGCAGCGACTGACCCACCGCCGACGCCATATCGGGCAGCGGCAGCCCCTTGCGATCCAGCTTGCCATTGGGGGTAAGCGGCAGCTCAGCCAGGTTTACCAGGAGCCCCGGCACCATGTAGTCAGGCAAGACAGCGCCAAGGGCAGGTGTAAGCTCGGCCAGCGTCAGATCTCTGCTATCTGCGGCCACCACATAGGCCACCAGACGGCGATCGCCGGGGGCAAATTCGGGGGCCAGCACCACCGCCTGCGCCACCCGGGGATGGCGCAGCAGCACCTGCTCGATCTCCTCCAGTTCGATGCGCTGGCCGCGGATCTTCACCTGAAAATCGAGGCGCCCCAGATACTCGATGGCGCCATCCTCGCGCCAGGCAGCCAGATCGCCGCTGCGATAGAGCCGTCCCACGCCGAAGGGGTTGGCAATAAAGCGCTCGGCGGTGAGCTCGGGCTGGCCAAAGTAGCCCTCCGCCACCTGTACGCCGCCGATCCAGAGCTCACCTGCCACACCGGGCGGCACCGGCTGCAACCAGGGGTCGAGAATGTGGATGCTGGTATTCCAGACCGGATAGCCGATGGGCACGCTGGTCACCACTTCGTCTGCCCGGCAGGGATACCAGGTGACATCCACCGCCGCCTCGGTCGGGCCATAGAGGTTGTGCAGGGGGGCTGAGAATGTCCCATACCAGCGCTGCACCAGATCCGCGGGCAGCGCCTCGCCGGAGCAAAATACCTGCCGCAGGGCGCGGCAACGCGCAGGCTCGGCCTGAGTGACAAAGATCTGCAGCATGGAGGGAACAAAGTGCAAGGTGGTGATCCCGGCCTGCTCAATCAGTTCGGCAAGGTAGGCGGGATCCTTGTGGCCGCCCGGTTTGGCGAGCACCAGCCGCGCCCCGGTCATAAAGGGCCAGAAAAACTCCCAGATGGAGACATCGAAACCGGCCGGGGTCTTTTGCAGCACCCGATCCGCCGGGCCGATGGGATACATGTGCTGCATCCAGAGCAGCCGGTTGACGATGGCGCCATGGCTCACCACCACCCCTTTGGGCCGACCGGTCGAGCCGGAAGTGTAGATGATGTAGGCCGCATCTTCCGGTTTGGGGGCTGGCAGATCACAAGGTGCTATCCCCGCCACGTCTATCGTCGCCAGCTGCTCTGCCACACCGGGAGCATCGAGGCAGACAAGTGGTGCCGCCACGTCGAGCGGCATCCGCAAGGTACGACTGGTCAGCACCAGCGCAGGATCGCTGCTGGCGAGAATGTAGCCGATCCGCTCCGCCGGATAGTCCGGATCAACGGGTACATAGACGGCACCCACCGCCATGATGGCCTGTTGGGCAAGAATAAGCTCGGGAGAGCGCGGGATCACCACCGCCACCCGGCAACCGGGGCCCACTCCCCTCCCCGCCAGATAGCTGGCCAACTGACGGGTGCGCTGGCGCAGCTCGGCAACACGCCAGCGCTCGGCGCCACACTCCAGCGCGATAGCGCTCTGATCTGCCGCCGCCAGCCCCTCGGCCAGCAGTGAGCTCAGGGTGGTGGTCGGCAACGGATGGTCGGTCTGGTTCCAGTGCGCAAGCTCAGCCTGCTCGCAGGGCAGCAACAGCGGCAAGCGCACCGCCAGGGCCTCGTCATCCGCCTCACTCCAGGCCGCCAGATAGGCCACCAGCCGGGCCAGATGACGTTCGCTCTCCTGATGGCTGAAGCGCCCCTGATGTGCTTCGAGGGTCAGGGTCATAGCACCCGCCTCCTCGGCAAAATAGAAGGCGCACTCCTCCACCGGCCCCGCCGCCAGCACCTGCACCTCGCCACGAACCTGGTTTTGTCCTTCACCAAAGCAGAGGGTGCGGGCAAAGGGCATCAAATTGACCTGAGGGCCAAACAGCGGCTGGCCTGGTTGGCGCTGTTGCAACCACTCCTGACGGCAGCCCTGATGACGGCGCAGGGCGGCAAATTGCCGCTCGACCTGTGCCAGCAACTCCCCTACCCGGCTGGTGCCGCTCAGCTCTATGCGCAGGGGCACCACATTGACCTTCATGCAGGGGGTATCGGCCGCCACTGAGCCCAGCCGTCCCATCAGCGGAATACCCAGCACTACCTCGCCAGCGCCGCTCATCCGCTGCACATAGCTGGCCACCGCCGCCAGCAGCAGGCTGTAGGGGTGACAGGCCGAGCGACTCGCCCGCTCTACCAATGCCTGCCACTGGCGGCCAGAAAGCCGCTGCTCAAGACGATAGGTGGGGCCCGGCCCTTGCGCCGGACGGCGGGAGAGCGACGCCGGGTTCTCCACCCCGGCCAGCTGCTGCACGAAGAAATCGCGATCCCGCGCGGCGCGCAGCGAATCCTGATAGGCCGCCTCTTCAGCCAGCAACTCCTGCTGGGATGCATGGCGGCAGGGGGCTGGCAGCTCACCGGCGCAAAGCGCCTCATACCAGCTCACCACCCTCTGGCAGAGCAGGCTCAGGCCAAAGCCGTCGATGGCGATATGGTGCACGGCAATAAACCAGGCCCACCGCCCCTCGCCAAGGCGATAGAGGCTGGTGGCAAACAGCGGCCCCCCGGCCAGATTGAAGGGGACGGCCAACTGCGCACGCATCTCGGCCTGCGCGGCTGCGAGCGGGTCGGCTTCGCTGCGCAGATCCCGCTCGCTCAGCTGCCAGCAGGCGGGGTTGGCCACCATCTGCGGGCCATCGGCAGTGGCAACAAAAGCGCAGTGCAGACCGGGGATCTCGTCGATGGTCTGGCGCACCGCACGGGTGAAGTGATGGGGAGCCAGCGCCCCCTCCAGCAGCCAGTACTCGCCGGTATTGCAGGCGGGACTCTGCGAATATTTTTGCTGGGCAAACCAGATGCCCGCCTGAGCTGTGGTAAGCGGCCAGCGCGGGTGCTCACCACGCTGATGGGTGGCGCGCATCGCCATTGTCTGTTCCATGGGAATATCCTTGCGCAAACATCGAGCGGGCAGCGACTTGCCCCTGCCCGCATGGCTGATAAGCGAGGAGGCAAGGCCTCCTCCATGAAGAAGGTGTCACGCCTGCCAGATCGGCAGTGCGCTGGCTAGCCCCCCAATGTGGCACCGCCATCGACCACCAGATCCTGCAGGGTAATATGGCTGGCGGCATCGGAGGCGAGAAACAGCACGCAGGCAGCCACCTCGTCGGGTGTCCCGAGCTTGCCAAGGGGGATCCCCAGCTTGAACTGCCCGGGCAGGCCCGCAATGGTGCGAAGCTCCCCTTCGCGCTGTTCCCCCTCCTGCCACATGCCGCATAACATCGGGGTTCGGGTCGAGCCCGGCGACACCAGATTGCAGCGCACCCCATAGGGGGCAAGCTCCAACCCAGCAGTTCGGGTCAGGCTGGTCAGTGCCGCCTTGGAGGCGCCATAGATGCCCATCCCCACTCGCGGCACCCGACCGGCATTGGAGGAGACATTGACGATGGCGCCCCTGCGCCGCCCCTGAAACCAGGGAGTCAGGGCCCGCATCAGGTAGAAGGGGGCGAAGGTATTGATGGCGAAGGTGCGCTGCAAGAGGGCGTCATCCACCTCATCGAGCCTGCCGGTCGCCAGTACGCCGGCAACATTGACCAGCACATCGGGTCCCAGCCCCTCGTCCAGCAGCTGTTCGCAGCAGCGGGTCACGGCCTCGCTGTCACTCACGTCGAGCACCACGCCCTTCACGTTGCCGGGCAAGGCCCCGGCCAATTGCAGATCGAACGCCACCACGCTGGCCCCCGCCTCGGCAAAGGTGCGCGCCACCGCATGGCCAATTCCCTGCGCCGCGCCGGTTACCCAGACGGTTCTGCCTTGCCACTCGCTCATGGGGTGCACTCCGGTTCGGTGACGTGCTCTTCGTTGACCTGATAAGCCTTGTCCTGACTGACATTGAGCTGGCTGACATTGGGCTGACTGACGTGAATCTGACGGGAGAGGAGCCCCCACCAGTGAGCCAGAGTCGGCGTGCGGGCCAGCTCGGCCAGCTCCACCACCAGCCCCTGCTGGCGCCACTCCTCCACCAGCCCCATCACAGCCAGCGAGTCGAGACCGTAGTCGAGCAAGTTGTCATCCTCGGTGGGCTGCTCCTGCTGCATCTCGGCGGGCAGCCGTGCCAGCACCTGAACCCATAGCGATTCGCGAGTCAGAGGGCGTTTGCTGGCCGCCATCACCTCGGCCACGGTAATCACCCGACCGGCATTGCGGCTGACGTAGGAGAGCGCCAACAGATGATCCTCGCGGGAGAAGTCGGCGATGGCATCAGCCACCAGGAAGGGGCGAATATCGCGCATAAAGGCATCGACCGCCGTCTGCATCACCCCGATATGGCCGTAGATGCCGCAGATCACCAGCTGATCCCGCCCCCATTGGGCCATCAGCTCTGCCAGTGGAGAGCGGCAAAAAGCGCTGTAGCGCCACTTGGTCAGCACCGTATCCTGCGGCTCTGGCGCCAGCGCCGAAACAATCGGTTGACGCTCCGGAGTTCGGGTCAACCCGGGCCCCCACATGTCGTTGAGCAGCGCCCGATCTGCCTGGCTCTGCTCGGCAGGCTGGGCGGTATAGACCACCGGCATGCCGAGGGCTCGCGCCTGACGGATCAGGGTGGCGATATGGTCGATGACCTGATTGATCAGCGGATTGTCTGGCCCGTAGAAATCGACGAAATAGTGCTGCATATCGTGGACCAGCAAGGCGGCGCGGCTCGGTTCGAAGGGCCAGTTCACCCGCCCGGTTGGCAGCTCCTCGGCGGTAGGCAGCGGGTAGGCAGCGAGGGATTGAATGGTCATGCACACTCCTTGGCGAGCTGCTCGCGCAGCCTCTGTTTGTCTATCTTGCCGACCGGGGTGTGGGGCAGTTGCTCCACCAGCACCAGGCGATCGGGCAGTTTGTAATCGGCCACCCCCTGCTCGCGCAGGAAACGGCGCAAACGGGGCAGATTGAGGGGCTCGCGGCACATCAGAAAGGCGCAGCTGCGCTCCCCGAGCATGGGATCGGGCATGGCAACCAGCGCCGCCTGCCGCACATCTGGATGGGTAATCAGCAACTCTTCAATCTCGAGGGCGTCGATCTTCTCCCCGCCCCGGTTGATCTGATCCTTGTTACGCCCCACCACCATCAGATGGCCGCTGGGCAAGCGGCAGACCAGATCGCCGGTGCAGTAGAAACCGTCCCGGTCGAAGGCGCGCTGATTGTGGGCATCGGCCTTGAAGTAGCCGCGAAAGGTGTAAGGGCCACGCGTCCAGAGTTCTCCACACTCGCCATCCGGCAAGGGGCGCCCGTCGCTATCCCGCACCTCCACCTCGTCGCCCGGGCTCATCGGACGGCCCTGGGTATTGACGATGTGCCACTGGTCATCCTCGATGCGGGTGTAATTGACCAGCCCCTCGGCCATGCCGAACACCTGCTGCAGGCGGCAGCCAAGGAGGCTCGCTACCGCATCGGCATGAGCCGGGCTGAGGCGCGCACCGCCCACCTGCACACACTCCAGAGAGGTCTGCGGATAGTGGCTGGCCGCCTCCAGCCAGAGCGCCAGAGCCGGTGGCACCAGTGCTGCCCAGTTGACCTGATGGCGCTGCACCAGCGGCAGACAGGTTGCTGCAGAGGGATCCTTTGCCAGCACCACGCAGCCACCGGCATAAAACACCCCGAGTGCCCCGGGGGAGCTCAGGGGAAAGTTGTGGGGCGCTGGCAGAGCGCAGAGATAGATCACCCGCTCATCCCAGCCGCACACCTCTACGCTCTGGCGCACGCTGTAGCCATAGTCATCGTGGGTGCGGGGGATCAGTTTGGGGGTGCCGGTGCTGCCGCCGGAGAGCTGGAAAAAAGCGACTTGATCGGCCGGGGTAGGAGTTGGCGCGATAGCCGTCAGCGGCGAACCATCAGCACGGGCTATCGGGTCAGGCTGACACCATGCAAATCCTGACTGAAGATCGGAGCCTTCTGCCTGCTCGAACAGCAGTGTCTGGCAGGAGGGAGATATCAGCTCATCAAGGGCCGCCAAGCTCCCCGCTTCACCGGCAAAGCCGGGATGGGAGGGGCTGAGTACCAGCAAGGTGGGCTCAATCTGGCGGGCAAAGGCCACCAGCTCGCGCCGCTGATGGCTGTAGAGGGCATGCACCGCCACTACGCCGCAGCGGATCAGGGCAAACCAGCAGATATAGAACTCGGCGCAGTTGGGCAACTGCACCAGCGCGGTATCACCATGGCCCAGCCCGCGCGCGGCCAGCCGCGCCGCCAGCGCATCGACCTCACGCTTTAACTGGCCATAACTAAGGGTTCGCTCGCCGCAAATCAGGGCCGTGCGCTCGGGATAACGTTCGGCGGAGTCATCGAGCAGGGCCGCGAGCGGTTGTCCGCGCCACCATCCTCGTGCCCGGTAGTGGGCTGCCAGCTCGGCGGGCCAGGGGGTAAAGGGCACCAGGGGCTTCATGTTGTCACCTCCGGCTCCCGGCTTTCGAGGCCAAACGCCCGCAGCATGGTGCCGAGCTTGGCGGCGGTCTCCTGCCACTCCGCTTCCGGCGAAGAGCCCACCACCACCCCGGCGCCGGCATAGAGCCGCAGTTGCCTGCCGGCCAGCACGCCACAGCGGATGGTAACCACCCACTCGCCATTGCCGTCGGCATCCATCCAGCCGACGGCGCCGCAGTAGAAGCGGCGATCGTACCCCTCAAGCCGGGAGATGGCCTGACGCGCAGCCGAGAGCGGCGTGCCGCATACCGCCGGTGTCGGGTGCAGCGCCAACGCCAGTGCCAGCACGGGAGAGGGTTCATGGAGCCGCCCGGCGATACGGGTCGAGAGGTGCCACATGGTAGGAGTGGCGATCACCTGCGGCTCCGGGGGAACATCCAGCTCACGGCAGAAGGGAGCGAGGGCGGCGGCGACCGCATCGGCCACCAGCGCATGTTCATAGCGATCTTTTTGCGCCCCCAGCAGTTCGGCACTGGCCGCCTGTTGATCAGGAAAAGCGCGGCGCGGACGGGAGCCCGCCAGCGGATTGCTCACCACCGCCATCTCGCTGCGCGATACCAGCAGCTCGGGGCTCGCACCAAGCAGGGTCTCCCCCTCCGGCAGCGGGATCTGGAACACATAGGCCCCCGGATTCTGGGCCAGCAGAGAGCCATAGGCGTGTGCGGGGGAGGTCTGCTCTGCGCTCTGCACATCAATGGCGCGCGACAACACCACTTTCTCGAGTTGCCCCTCACTGAACTGCTGCAGTGCCGCCCGCACAGCCCCCTGATAGTGGGCAGAGCCGGTCACTTCACTCACCTCGCCACGAAGCTGACAACAGCGGGCTGGCAACAGAGCATCCCTTGCGACCCACTGCGATTGCGCCGGGATCACCAGATGCCAGGGGGATTGGGTATCAAAAGGGATGGCGCCGATGGCGATGGGATTGACCATCCCCTGCTGGCGCAACTGACGCAGATGGGCGAGCAGCTTCTCCGGCGGGATGCCGGTAAAACTGTCGTGGATACCGGAGGCGACCAGTACCCTGTCACCGCTGGCAAAACAGCACACTTTATCCAGCCCGACCGCTGTGGCGGGCCACTCTCCTTCCAGTGCATGGTCACACATGACGGTGCTACTCCTTGGAATGAATCACTGCCTGATACGACTTAATGTGAGTCATTTGACTCACCAGATATCAGGGTGAACGGCATCCTAACAAGGAGCGAAAAAACGATCAATACAAATGAGAATCAATTTCATTAACTTCTTTTTAGTCAAAAGAGGGTGACGAACGAAACTGAGCTTCGCCGATAAAAAAGAGTTGCGATCGGAGCAAATTCAACTTGATAATGATAACGCTTATCATTTGAATATTATGGAAGATGTAAATAATGAAATCCTCAACCTCCCGTTTTATTGCTCCCAGCCTGCTGGCCACTACCATCGCCACTCTGCTGACCCAGCAAGCGATCGCCGCCAGCAACGCCCCTCAAGCCGATGAGGTGATCACCGTCACCACCACGGCGCACAATACCCGCTCGGCACCGGCCTCTATCTCTGTCATCACGGCCGAACAGATCGCCGCCGCGCCCGTCAATGACCTTGCCGACCTGCTGCGCCACGAAGTGGGCATTCAGGCTGAAGCTGACACCAATGGCCGCAGCGATATCGGCATTCGCGGCATGTCCGGCAAGTACACCCTGGTACTGGTGGATGGCAAACGCCTCTCCTCCTCCAATGCCCTGTGGCGCGGCGGCAACTTCGACAATACTCCGGTGCCCCTTGGCATGATCCAGCGGGTCGAAGTGATCCGTGGCCCCATGTCGGCACTTTACGGCTCCGATGCCATCGGGGGTGTCATCAACATCATCACCAAACAGCCGGGCAAAACCTGGCAAGGGGCGGCCGATGCCGACTTCAAGGCCATCGAAGGCAAGGATGGCGGCGATCAGCACAGAACCAACCTGGGCTTTACCGGCCCGCTGACCGACAACCTGCTGATCCGGATGAACGGCGAGGTGTATGACCGTCAAGCCTGGACCCCCACCGAAGCTGCTGACGGCATCCCCCTTATCGAAGCCAAACAGACCCGCAACTTCGCCTCCACCCTGAGCTGGCTGGTGGATGAGCAGCAGCGCTTCGAGCTGGATTACCTCTACAACCAGGATGAGCGGCCTCTCGATATCTTCCGCAAAACCGGCAACAAGGTGCACAGCCGCCAGCAGCAAAACGATCGCAACCTGTTTGGTCTGACCCACAAGGGGAACTGGAGCTGGGGTGACACCACCGTCATGGCCAACTACGAGACCTCCCAGATCGACGACTTCAACACCAGCTACTCTGCCCCGCAGCAACGGGAGCTGGAAGAGAACACCTTGACCCTCAAGGGCTACACCAACCTGGCGCTGGCCAACCACTACCTGACCCTGGGTGGTGAATATCTGGATCGGGAGCTGGTGGATGCGGTGAGCTACAAGGATATCGGCGGCAAAGAGAGCCACTCTCAGGAGGCACTGTTCGCTCAGGACGAGATCGGCCTGACCGACAGCCTGACCTTCACGCTGGGCGGCCGTTACGATCATCACGAGATCTACGGCAGCCACTTCACCCCGCGCGGCTATCTGGTCTATGAGATGAACGATGTGGTGACCGTGAAAGGCGGGGTCAGCCAGGCCTTCAAGGCACCGGCACCGCACCAGTACTCCAACGGCTACAGCATCGAGAGCTGCGGCGGCAGCTGCCGCATCTATGGCAGCGACAAGGTCAAGCCGGAAACCAGCACCAACTACGAGCTGGGGGTCATCGCAGGAGAAGGGATCTGGGAGACCAGCGCCACCCTGTTCTACTCCGACATCGACGACATGCTCACCTTCAAGCAGTTGCCGAACTCCACTGACCGCACCTGGTACAACCTGGAGAAAGCCACTACCAAGGGGCTGGAACTGACCGGCAAGCTCGATCTGACCGACGATATCAACCTCGGCGCCAACTACACCTACCTCAAGGCTGAAGGCGATCAGGGCCAGGCTCTGCCCGAGCGGCCGGAGCACAAGGCCAACGCCAAGATCACCTGGCAGGCCACCGAGCGGGTCAATGCCTTTGTCGGCACCACCTACACCGGCACACAGTTTGCCGAGCAGACCGTCAACAAGGTTGTCGTACTGCACAAGCTGCCCAGCTATCAGACCTTCGATCTCGGCACCGGCTTCAAGGTCACCGAGAACTTTGACCTGCGACTGGGGATCAACAACCTGACCGACGTGCGCCTGCAAGAGAAAGACACCGTCTTCCAGAACGTCGAACCGGGTCGCAGCTACTACGTCAGCGGCTCAGCCCGCTTCTAAGGTAGCCAAGGCCGATATAACAGAGCGCGGGCCCATGCCCGCGCTCTGTTAACCAAGAGAATAAGGGGAAGATCCCCACTGGACAGCAAAGAGCATGCAGATTTCCATTTGTCATCAGGATCGCTCATGTTCACCTCACTTCTGAATGCTTCACCCCTTGCCACATTGCCCACCCCTGACGAGATGTTAAAGGCCAGACCCTGTCCGGCACGGCTTACTCGCCAAATCGCACGCAGCCGCCAGCAAGCCCGCCATATTCTGCAGGGAGAGGATGATCGCCTGCTGCTGGTGATCGGCCCCTGCTCCATTCACGATCCGGCAGCCGCCCGCGACTATGGTGGCCAGCTCGCTGAACTGCAGGGCCAATACGGGGAGCAGCTGCAACTGGTGATGCGCACCTATTTCGAAAAGCCGCGCACGACGCTCGGCTGGAAAGGATTTATCTTCGATCCCGACCTCGATGGCAGCGATCAACTGGAAAAGGGACTAACCCAGGCCCGCGAGTTACTGTTGGCCCTTGGACAGGAAGGGCTCGCCTGTGCCACCGAATTTCTCGATCTCACCAGCATGCTCTATCTGGGGGATCTCATCAGCTGGGGCGCCATCGGTGCCCGCACCACCGAATCCCAGCTCCACCGCCAACTGGCCTCCGCCCTCCCCTGCCCCATCGGTTTTAAAAACGGCACCGACGGCAATATCCGGATCGCAGTCGAGGCAATCCTCGCCAGCCGGGCGGCCCACCTCTATACCCAACCTTCAGGTGATGGCCAGCTGGCACTGGTGCGCAGCCATGGCAACCCCGACTGCCACCTGATCCTGCGCAGTGGCCGCCTGCCCAACTATCAGAGCTGTCATGTGGCAGAGGCTGGCGAGCTGCTGCGCCAGCATCATCTGTCACCCCGGCTGATGATCGATTGCAGCCACGGCAACAGCCAGAAACAGCACGCCCGCCAGCTGCTGGTTGCCCGAGATATTGCCGACCAGCTGGGTGCTGGTAACCATGCCATCGCCGCCATCATGGTGGAAAGTTCTATCTGCGAAGGGCGTCAGGAGATTGGCAGCAAACCGCTGCGCTACGGCCAGTCGATCACCGATAGCTGCATCGGCTGGGAACAGACAAGGCAGCTGCTCGATATGGTGGCAGAAGGGGTGGAGGCACGCCGCCAGCAGCGGATCGCCCTGGCGGGATAAATAGCGGATTAGAGAGATAACGCAGAAAAGAGTGTGGCCCCGATGGGGCCACCTTGTTGTTCGCTGTCTGACGCACGTCAGGCGACTGACTCACGCTCCACCAGCTGGGCTTCAAACTTGAGCGCCAGGCCGTCCACCGGCTTGTGATCGAGCAGACGCAGCGCCAGCTCGGCTGCGCGGCTGCCCATCTCCTCGATGGGGTAGCGCACCGTGGTGAGCTTGGGATAGATGTAGCGGGCGTAAGGGATATCGTCAAACCCCACCACCGACACCTGCTGCGGGATCTTGTAACCCCGCTCCAGCAGGCAAGAGATGGCGCCGGCCACCATGCCGTCGTTGAAACCGAGCACGGCAGTGAACTCGACACCACGGGCCAGCAGTTCACTCATCGCCACATAGCCGCCATTTTCGTCGGCATAGGCGCGGCTAACGAGAGTAGGATCAAAGGCGATCCCGGCTCTCGCCAGAGTTTGGGTGTAACCGGCCATCCGCTGCTGACCATCGACAAACTCTTCATCATCGGAGGTGATAAAGGCGATGTTGCGATGACCGGCATCCAGCAAGTGCTGGCACGCGGTGGTGATCCCCGCCTGGTTATCGAGCCAGACGCAGCGATCTTCAGCGCCCGGCACCTGACGGTTGATGAACACGATGGGGGTAGAGCCTGCCGCCAGCTCGCTCAGCTCCTCGTCCGGGAGCGCCTTGCTGTGGAGGATCAGCGCATCGCACTGGCGCTGCAGCAGCGCCTGAATGGCGTGACGCTCGCGCGCGATATCGTGGTTGCCAGACATGACGATGGTGAACTTGTTGGCCTGATCGACCATGGTTTCGATGCCACGCATCATCTGGGCAAAGAAGGGGCCGCCGCAGAGGTCGCCAACCAGCACGCCAATGCAGTTGGAACGCTTGCTGACCAGTGCCTGGGCAAAACTGTTGGGTCGAAAATTCAGTTCCTTCATGGCCGCCAGTACGGCCTCACGCTTTTCCGGTGCTACCTGTGCCGTGTTGTTGATAACCCGCGACACGGTGGAGATAGACACATTTGCCAGCTGAGAAACGTCTTTAATCGTTGCCACTATCCATTCCTTTATTGTGGGGGAACCTGTCGGTGCCGACGCCCGAGTATACCCTGCGGCCTGATGCAATTCCCGGAGCCAGGTCACCAGGCATGTTTCCTTTGGTAACAAAACCTTACCCGATGATACCCGGCAGCAGGGAAATTTGAAAACAGGGGCCGGCTGGCGGCCCCCGACTCAATAGGCGTGATTGAGCTCCCGCTCTGACATGAAGCGCAGCGGCTGCTGCAGCTTGTGCTGATAGATGAGATCGAACGACAACACGTTTTGCACGTAGTTGCGGGTCTCCTTGTAGGGGATGCTCTCGACCCACACGTCCATCGGCTTGTTGTCACTCTGCTCTCGCCAGCGTTTTACCCGTCCCGGCCCGGCGTTGTAGGCGGCCGCCGCCAGGATCCGGTTGCCATCATAGACATCCAGCAAGCGTTTGAGATAGGCGCTTCCCAGACGAATATTCATCGTCGGATCAAACAGTTGCTGCTCGTTGCGATAGGGCACCCCCAGCTTGCCGGCAGTCTCTTTGGCAGTAGCAGGCATCAGTTGCATCAGACCGCGCGCCCCCACCGGCGACTGGGCCAGCGGATAGAGAGCACTCTCCTGACGGGAGATGGCATAGAGCAAACTGGTGTTCATGGTGCGCTCTTGCGCCATCTGGGAGAAGGTGCGCTTGAGCGGCAGCGGGAAGCGCAGGTCCAGGGCATCCCACGCCTCGGCGCGAATGCTGGCGAGAATGGCCAGCTCGTGCCAGCCCTGATTGAGGGCGATATGACCAAACTCGATGCGCTGGGCCACCGGATTGCGATCCATGTTGTGGATCCACTCCGAGCGGGCCGCCGCAATCTCGTTCATCGACAGCAGCTCGCGCACCCGCAACAGGAAGGGCCAGCGCTGACTGGCCGTGCGCCAGTCCGGTACATGCTTGACGCTCTGGTTCTTGATGCGATAAGGCACCCCGGTGCGCTGGGCGGCCATAAAGCCGTAGAAACCGCGCAGGTTGGCGGTCTCCAGATAGAGATCCCGCGCCGGTTTTTGCTGCCCCTGCACTTCAAGGGAGCGCGCCATCCAGTAGCGCCAGCGATCCTCTTTCTGACGGGCCATCGGCATCATCTTCACCCAGCCGGAGAGGCCACGCCAATCCTGCTCCCAGATGGCCAGTCGCGCCCGCAGCTCGGTGATGTCGGGGTCCGCCAGCTTTTTCACCGTGCTGTCGACCCAACTGCGCTGGGCTATTGAGCGATCCAGCAGCAGGCGGCGGGCAATGGCACGCTCTACCGGTTTCACCTCGGCCTGGGTCAGGCCGAAACGGCTGCGAAACAGCGCAAGCTGGCGCAGCACCGACTCAGGCTCCTGATTGGCATAGCGGGTCAAGCCGAGGGAGAGCAGCTTGCGGGAATAGGGATTGCTGCTGAAATAGGCCGGGTTCATCGCCTTGGCTGGCTGCTCGAACAGGGTCACCATCTGATCGCCATAGCTCTGCAAGCCGCTACCCAGGGTCGCGCCAAGGTGGCGGATCAGATTGGGATTTTCCGCCTCGAACGCCAGCGTCATCCGCTGCCAGATCTTCTCCTGGGTACGCTGACCGGATGCCTGCCACAGCTGGAACAGCGGTGAGCAGGCATCGGGGCGCGATTGACCACTCATCCAGATCTTGCCCGCCCCCTGCAACGCCTCTTTCGGCTTGCCGGTGTAATAGAGCGCCTGATAGTGCATGCAGAGCAGATCGGTGGAGCTCGGCTTGGCCGGATAGAAGCGCAGGAACTGCGACCATTGCTGGCTCTGGGCCAGATAGGTCAGATAGCTGCGCTCCAGCCGGTTGGACTGGGGAGTATCCCCATGCTGGCGGATAAAGCGGGTCACATCGTTGTAATCCGCCGCCCCCGGACGAAAGGCGAGCTGATAGTAATCGAGGTAAGGGAGCAGGGGGTAATGGGTCAAACGGGCACGAATTTGCTGGAAACGGGCCTGATCATTGGCCCGTACGGCGTCATACGCCTGACGGTAGAGCGTCTGGTCGGCAGTCTGCGCCATCAGGGTCGGCACAAACAGCGCCGACAAAACAATTCCCCATACAGCTTTCACTGAACATCTCCATTGAGGGCAATACACCGCCCGGTGGCGGTGGGTCTACTGCCTCTCATTCTACCCGTTGCCGGGCAGCGCTACAGCGGGGAGTAGGGACTATTTTTCTGCCTCACTCAGCTGTATTTCGCGCAGTTGCTCCGGTCTGGTCAGCCGCTGTACATATTTCTCCAGATAGGGCACCGGCAGCGGCTTGGAGGCGAGATAGCCCTGATAGAAACTGCACCCCTGCGCCTTGAGAAACTCCAGTTGCTGACGGGACTCCACTCCTTCCGCCGTGACGTTAAAGCCCATATGGCGGGCCATGGCGATCACCGCCTCGACGATGGCCATGTTGTCGCCATCTTTCGGGATGTCCTGAATGAAGGAGCGGTCGATCTTGAGCTCATCGGCAGGTAGCCGCTTGAGGTAGCTCAGGGAGGAGTAACCGGCGCCAAAATCGTCGATGGCAAAGCTGATGCCGAGCTCCTTGAGCTCGGTCATCTTGCTGATGGTGTCCTCGGCATGGCCCAGCACCACGGACTCGGTGATCTCCAGATTGAGGCAGGCCGGATCCATGCCGGTTTGCGCCAACACATCGTGGATCCGCTCGACAAAATCGGTGGCATGGAACTGCTTGGCACTGACGTTGACCGAGATCTGCGGAATGTGGATGCCGTTCTCCTCCCACAGCACATACTGGGCGCACGCCTCGTGCAGCACCCAGTTGCCGATATCGACAATCAGATCGGTCTCCTCGGCGATGGGGATAAATTCTGCCGGCGAGACCAGCGAGCGACGGGCCGGCTGCCAGCGAATGAGCGCCTCGACACCGATAATATCGCCGCCATCGACCATATGCTGGGGCTGATAGTAGAGGGTCAGCTCTTGCTGGCTGAGGGCGTTACGCAATTCGTTGTGAATAAGCAGACGGCGATCCGCCTGCTGCTGCATCGAGGCATCGAAGAAGCGACGGGTCTTGCGGCCAGCGGACTTGGCCTGATACATAGCGGTATCTGCCTGCTTGAGCAGATCATCGACCCCCTGCTCCCGATCCGGAAACAGGGTAATGCCGACACTGGCGCCGATGTGCAGCACCTGCCCCACATAGGTATAAGGAGCGGCAATCTCGGTGATAAGCCGTTCGGCAATGATATCGGCCTGCATCTCCGCCTGGGGCGGGCTCGCCGAGAGCGATGGCAGCAGCAACACAAACTCGTCACCGCCGAGGCGGGCCAGACAATCCCCCTGTCTCACCAACCGTTTGAGACGGGCGGCGACCTCCTTGAGCAGCCAGTCACCGGTGGCGTGGCCGAGGGAGTCGTTGATGGTCTTGAAGTGATCGAGATCGATAAAGAGCAGCGCGCCAATCAAGCCATCGCGGGTCGCCTCGTTGAAGGTCTGCACCAGGGTCTCATGCAACTGACGGCGATTGGGTAATCCGGTCAGCTCGTCGTAATAGGCGAGATCCTGAATGCGTCGCTCGGCCGCCTTGCGCTCGGAGATATCCTCGAAGCAGATGACAAAGTGGCTGATCACCCCCTTCTCGTCCTGCACCGGCGTCACTATCTCCCACTGGGGATAGGTGTGACCATCGACATGGCGACGCTGGGTCTCCCCCTGCCAGCGGCTGAGGGTATTGAGCTCGTAACCGAGCCCACCCAGATTTGGCCAGAGATCCTCTTCCAGATGCAGGCCCAGCACCGATTGGCTGTCAAAGCCGGTAATCTGGCTGAAGGCGTTGTTGACCCGCAGGATCTTGAACCCCGGATCCGTGATGATGATCCCTTCGTGGGTCTCGAATGCAACGGCAGAGAGCCGCATCTGGGCATCTGATTGCAATCGCTCCAGCTCGGCCACCATCCGTACCGAAAAGGTATTGAGCACCGAGGTGAGGTTGCTGGTATCTGCCGGGGCCGAATAGAGCAGCGCCAGATGGCCCAGAAGTTGGCCTCTGGCATCAAACAGCGGCTGACCATAATAAGTCTGCCCGGCCGCCAGCCAGGGTTGATACTCCTGCGACTCGTCGATCACCTCGAAACAGCTGGCCCCTTGCTTGTAGAGCTCCTGACAGGGGGAGCCCGCCAGCGGATAGTCCTTCTGCGCCAGCCCGTCGGCGGCCAGCACTTTGACCCGGTCGGCACCGCACAACTCCCCCACCCAGACCGCATCCACCTTGAGGATATGGGCCAGCTGGCTGACCAGGGTATTGAAGAAATCGAGTCCGGTGCGGGCAGAGAGCGCCTGCGCCAACTGGGTGAGCAGGGTGGTTTGCAGCAATGGCAAAGAGAGGTTGAGAGAGGAGACCGCACTGTTGGCGGTATCAAGAGGGGCCAGCCAGCCACAGCAGATCTGCTGGGTAGGCACAAACTGGCCGCTCCAGAGCACATGGTTGAGCTGCCCCTGATCATCTTTCAGATGACCGATGAACTGTTCAGGCAGATGTGATTCATGAAGCCGGACGAGAAAGTCGGCAAAGCCTGCCTCATCTTCCGGTAACAGGCGAGCAGCCCAGGGATGATTGCCCTCCCCTTGCCACTGCTGGTAGGCCCCCTGATCAGAGAGACTCCACTGATCATGTTGCCGATCGAAAAACCACATGACTTGCGTGGCCTGCTGCTTCATTTACCACTCCAACACAACAACCAACCACGTTTGATGTCCAATCAGGCATAGCAACTCCCCCTGCATCCGCTCATGAGATCAGAGGTTGCGAGGGAAGAGTACAAACATGCGATATCAAGCAGTGGAAACCGGACATGAGGTCGACACGAAGTGCTGCCAAGAAGGGACAGAAACGATCCTATTCCCGTCATACTGCCTGCCAGTTTCATGGAGCTCAAGCTGTTTTTGGCACGAAACCGGAAAAGATCACAATTTATAAGTTGCTGAATAGCCAAGGGAAGGTTATGTGACTCAGATCACATTTCAATCTTTACCAATGAGTAATCTGAAGGTGAAGACACAAGCAAGACGACCCGAAGGGGGCCAATATGAAAATCGAAATTACCAGCAAAATCATCGACATCACCCCGGCTATCCGCGAGCGCATCGAATCCCGTTTTGAAAAGCTCGAGCGTCTTCAGGTGCCTCTCATCACACCCCATGTGATTGTTTCCAAAGAGCGTCTGATGTTCACTGTCGAAGCCAGTGCTGGCATCCCCAACGGCAAACTGTTTGCCCAGGCAGAGCATGAGGATCTCTACGCCGCCATCAACGAACTGGGGCAAAAACTGGAGCGCCAACTCAACCGTCACACCGAAAAGCCGATTGCCCGTCGTGCCAATGCAGCGCTCAAAGAGCAGCCACAACCGGATGAAGCTGACGCTTGATTGCATGCCGCAAGGCTAAAAATTCCAAAGAGCATAAAGGCGGGGTCACCCGCCTTTTTGTTGCCTGTGATTTGCCGACAAACATCGCGTTACACCAGTGAACAGGCGCCATCAACTGAGCCAGTGCAACCGGGTATCCACCCCCTCTTGCAAACGATCGAGGATCGGCAGCAATACCAGCGGGTCCTCCTGGCGTGGCATATCGGCCAGCTTTCCTTGCAACCGCTCCCGCGCCAGCGGTGACAGGTTGTCGTAGACAGCCTCATCCAGCAGCGGCTGTTTGACCGCCAGCGGCGGTGTTTGCAGCACCAGCCAGAGCCGCACATCCACCATGCTTCCCCCTTGCTGCAACCGCTCATTGATGGCACTGCAGTCACTCCCAGCCCCTTCAGCCACCAGCACCTCTACCGGTCTCAGCTCAAAGTGCAGACGCCAGTCACGGCTCTGGGGAGTGGCCGCCGGTTTGGCATCAAACCAGGGCTGCTCCTCCACCGCGTCGGTCAGCAGGGCCAGATGCAACCGGAAATCTGCCCGATCGCCATGCTGCAGGTCACGGTTGAGGCGCTGCCCCAACTGGCCCTCATCAACGAGCAGGTGATTACGGATTGAACTGGGCAACATGAGATAACTCTCGAAAATGGCGATTTCACTGGTTATCGGCCACAAATCCAATTCTTTTAATGGAAAAATCCTGCTTGGGGGTTCACAAAACCGGAAGATCTGTTAGTATGCGCCTCGCACTTGTGGAGGGGTTCCCGAGTGGCCAAAGGGATCAGACTGTAAATCTGACGGCTCTGCCTTCGAAGGTTCGAATCCTTCTCCCTCCACCATTTCAAGTGCGACAATTTGAAAGCAATATCCCGTGGAGGGGTTCCCGAGCGGCCAAAGGGATCAGACTGTAAATCTGACGGCTCTGCCTTCGAAGGTTCGAATCCTTCTCCCTCCACCATCATTCAGAAAACCCGGCCTAGCGCCGGGTTTTCGCATTTATAGCCCGCCGCAATCCATTCTCACTCTGCATTCCAGTCCCTTATCGCCATTTACCTGCAGCCGATCGCGCAATAAAAAAACGGGAGGCCTGCGCCTTAATGCCAGTTATTTAAGCACTTTTATGACTAAATATTCGAGATATTGAATATCAAAAGTAGCTCCATGATTAAAGAGTCAATTTGGCTCCAACCCTTGCCCTGACTGGCATGCAATAAAAAGAGGGCGGCATCATGCCTCCCTCACTCGTTAGCCCTTATACCCCGCGGGTTGGGACTCAAATTCTCTTAACTGACTTGCATTAAGGCCTGTGCCTCCCGTTTACGTTCATATCAGCCCTGTTACGGGATGAAGCGTTACAGAGTAAAGCGATAGAAGATATCAACCGCCTGAGCCACCCCGCTCATCGCCTGCAGATAGAGCCGTGGCAATACCTCGTAGCGCAGCTTGAATTCGGCGATGGGGCTGAAAACCCCGACCCCGTACTGGAACTGCAAGCCCGGCAGCAGATAGGCAGACAGAGTCACCTGGGTGTTGTCGCCACTGCCCGCGGTATCAAGGGAGACATCGCTCATCCCGAGCGACTCGCCGATACTCGACACCACACCGTTGGCCTGATTGACCGCGCCAGCCACCAGCAGGCCGTTGAAACCGCCATCTTCTCCGTTGGTTTGCAGCCCTTTGCCGCGCAGCAGATAGGAGAGCTGCTCTGACTGCGCCATCTGCGGCTCGGAGTAGACGGTGATCTCCGGCTTGCTGGCAGGGCCGGTCACCCGCACCCCGACCGTCACCTGACCCTCGATGGTATCGGGATCCCGGTTGGCTTCAATGTTAAGGAAGGGCCGATCCAGCGGACCGGAGAAGAGGATCCGCCCCTCCTTGATGATGAGGTTCTGACCATAGGCCTTGAAGCGGCCGTTGGTCAGCACCAGCTGGCCATTGCCAGCCAGCGGTTTCTCGGGATCCTGACGGATATTGAGGCCACCGGAGACATCGGTCTTCAGCCCCATGGCATCGAGCTTCACATCGTTGCCAAGGCGGATCGCCACCTTCATCGCCAGCGGCAGGCTAGCCTGCTTGGGAGCAGGGGGCAGATCGTCATATACCACAGTCACATCGTCGGAGACCGCCACCGCCGAATCCGGCAGGCTCTTGACCAGAATACGTGCCCAGGGAATATCCACCTGACCGGTAATCCGGGTCTCCTCCCCCAGCGACACCGCGATATCGGGCGAGACTCTGACCCGGCCCATGCCCGGATATTGCGCCTCCAGATCCTTGCCCTGAATGGTGAGGCTGCCGCTGACCGGCATCTTGGCCCAGCTGAGCCAGCCGCCCAACGCCAGCGGCCCCTTGCCCACCAGCATGGAGCCATCGAGCTCGGCGCGGTTGCCCTCGATCTTGAGGCGGGTCACCAGCTTGGTCAGGGTCACCATGTCGGAGTGAGTCTGCACTTCACCGTCACGCAGGTTGAGCTGGCCAAACAGCAGGGGCGCCGCCAGGGTGCCGTCGAAACGGGCATCGGCGGAGATGACCCCTTGCAGGGAGCGCACCTCCGGGATGAGCGGCGCGAAGGTATTGAGCTTGAGGTCGTCAAATTTGAGCTGACCGCCGAGCAGACCGCGACCGGCGGGCTCCCTGATCAGCAAATCGGTATCGATATTGCCGATCTGCTTGGAGGCAAAATCGAGGCGAATGGCCGCCTGCTGCCGCTCGAAATCCAGGGCCAAAGCCAGCTGCTGATAGTCGGTCTTGAGGCCATCGGCCACAAAAGAGCCCGGCGTGGTGCGCACCACCGCATGCAGGGTCGGCTGATTGCCACGCCAGCTGGCACGCCCATCGGCGGAGAGCATCGCCTGCCAGCGGAAGTTGTCCGGCAACCAGGGGCGCAGCCGCTTGAGATCAAACTCGCTCAGGGCAAACTCCAGAGTCCCCTGCGCAGCGGAGACCTGACTCCCCTTGACGCAGAGGCTGGCCCCCTGGGAGCCGAGGCAGAGATCCCCCATCGCCAGCCGCTGACGCGGCAGATCGAGATCCAGTGCCCAGGGGGAGCTCAAGTCCCAACGGCGCAGCGGGGTTTTCAGCTGCAACTCGGAGAGCGCCCCGCGCCAGTGATCCCCGCGCACGCCGCCACCCAGTTTGAGGTTGGCGGCAACAGGGTCACCCTTCATGGTCAGGGTCAACAGATGCTGACTGATATCGCCGCTGAGGTTCAGGGCCAGCTGGCTGAGCTTGGTTTCGCCCTGTTTCAGCTGCGCCACCAACAACGCGAGCTCACCGGCCGGTTTGGCACCGATCACCGCATTACCCTTGAGGCTAATGCCCTTCAGGTCGGTGCCGGCATAGTAGAGCCGGTCGGAGGCCAGATCCGCATCGATTTTTGGCGTCTGCTGATTGCCACTGACCTTCACCTGCCCCTTGATATCCCCTTTCAGGCCGGGATAGATGCCCCCCAGCTGGGGAGCCTGCAGGTTGGCATCGAGCTTCCACTGGGCGCTGCTGATACTGCCCTTGGCCTGCAACTGGTTGGGGCCACTTTGCAGCGAGAGCGCCGGGATCAGCCACTCCATCTTGTCGTTGCCGCTAAGCTCCCCCTTGAGGGCCAGCGGGTACTGGTTGAGCTTGCCATCCACCTTGAGCTTGGGCAGTTTCAGCTCCCAATGACCCGCTTCGTTCATCACGAAACGGCTCTCCAGCTCACCGGCCAGCGTCCCTTTCAGCTCGGGCAGCAGCTCGGCCGGATTGATCCCCTTGAACAGTGTAGTCCCCTGCCACTCGATCCCCTTGTTCCAGGCGAGCTTGCCATCGAGCTTCAGCTCCCCCTTGAGAGCGTTGAGCTGCAAAGCGATCTTGCTGAGCCGCTCCAGGTCCCCCTTGCCGTCCAGCGCAAGCTTGAAGGGGGGGACATCGGTTCCCTTGCCGGAGGTATTGAGGGCAAACTGGTAGCCGGAGAGCTTGCCCTTGGCAGTCAGGTTCCCCTTGTCCAGCCGATAGCTCGGCTCATCTTTGGCAGGCTTGTGCAACGGCCAGCCGAGGATCTTCCAGTCGAGGGCCAAATCAAAAGGGAGATCCGGGTCGAGGGTTGCCAGAGAACCCTTGAGATTGGCGGCGACCGGCCCCTTGGCCGACAACACCAGCCCCAGCTTGCCGACCGAACCGTTCAGCGCCAGCGTGGCCTGCTCACCCTGCAGCTCGCCATCCAGCAGCCCCTTGCGGGCCTTGGCATCCAGCGTCACCGCCAGCGGGTAGTCATCACTTAGCTGGATATGGCCCTTGAGCGCCAGATCGGCCATGGCGTGGCGCAGCGAGAGCTCGCGCACCTCGATGCGATCATCGGCAGCAGTGGCCGACAGCAGCAGCTTGTCGAGCCCTTCAATCAGCTCACCCTGCTTATATTTCACGCGAGTCGCGCTGACCCCTTCCAGCTGGATGGGGAAAGGAAGGTAAATGGCGGGCAGGAGAATGGGGGCTGCCTTTGCCGTGTTCGCAGCAGGCGTCCCTTTACCCTGTTTGGCTGTCTCAGCGCTGGCCTTGTCGTTGCGCGCCACCGCAGTTCCGGCTTGCTTCTCGTTAGCGGCCGGCTGTTTGGCAGATTTGGCTGTGCTGGCGGGTGCCGCGTCATCCAGCGTCACCGTCAGGTTATCGAGCACCGGGCCGCGTACAATCAGCCCCTTGCGGTTGAGGGTGGCGCCGATATCGAGGGACCCCAGGGTCACGGCCACGCCGGGCACTGCCAGATCGAGATCGGCCACCTTGAGGCTGTCGACCTGAATTTTGAGTGGCAGCGGGCGCCAGACAAAGGGTTCGGAAGGCTCTTCCGGTGCAGGCTCCGAGTCGGCCACCTTCACCACCGGATGAGTCACTTCAAGCGATTTGATCCAGAGTTTGCCCTGCAGCAACTTGCCGAGATCCCAGTCGAGCACGGCGCGATCCACCGTGACATCCACCAGCTCATCCTGCCAGCCCACCCCTTCCAGGGTCCAGCCATAGCCAAGCTGACCCGCCACCAGCTCCCCCTTAAGAGAAGGAAGCGCCCCCTTGGCCTGTTGCCACAACCACTTGTTGCCCTGATGGGTAAAGCCCAGCAGGCTGACGCCGATGAGCAGCAGGAACACCAGCCCCATCAGCCAGAGAAAAATGCGTTTTAGCCAGATCACAATGCAGACCCCCGCGCAAGATACAGCCGCAGCGGCCAAAGAAAAAAGCGTTTAGACAACATCATAATTCAGGCCCCAATGCGAAATGCAGCCGCAAGGGCTTGTCCTCTTCCGATACCCCGACCGCCAGATCCAACCTGACCTGACCGATGGGGGTGACCCAGCGCACACCGACGCCGGTACCTATTTTCCAGGGCTCACTGTAATCGGTGGTGGAGGTGCCGCCATCCACAAACATGGCCCCCAGCCACTTCTCGCTGAAGCGGTAGTTGTATTCCAGACTGGCCACGCTGGTGTAGCGGCCACCGGTCAGCTTGCCATCCGGTCCGGTGGGGGAGATGCTCTCGTAACCAAAGCCGCGCACCGTCTGATCGCCACCGGTAAAGAAGCGCAAAGACGGCGGCACCAACGAGAAGCTGTCACCTATGATGGCCCCCTGCTCGGCCCGCATCAGGAATCTGTGGTTATCGCCAAGAGTTCGCAGCCACTTGCTGCGTCCCCACACCCGCATAAAGCTGATGTCGGAGCCCCATCTGGGATCGGAGAACTCCAGCGTCAGCTGCTGGCGATCCCCCCAGTCGGGCACCAGGGTGCCGCGCACCCGCAGTCGGGACCAGGAGACCCCGGGGATCAGCAGCAAGCTGTTCCCCTCGTCGGCGCCCTGGGTATAGATCTCGTTCTCCAGCCGGATAAAGACGTCCCGATCCCAGCTCTCCGGCCGTCGCGTCCAGCGGTGCACACCGATGGTAGTGAGATCGGAGCGGGTATCGTTGTTGTCCTTGTACTGGTAGCCGGTCTGGATGGAGTAGTAGTCCCGCAGCGGATTACCCACCGGGATCTGGTAGTCGAAGCTGAGCTCGGCCTCCGGCGCCGACACCTTGGCGGTGGCAAACAGGCGGTGGCCGTAGCGGTTGACCCAGGGCTTCTCCCAGGTGGCACTCATCCGCGGGCCTACGTCGGTGGCGTAACCGATACCGGTCTCGATTTCGTGATCGACCCGGTTATCCAGCGTCACCGCAATGGGCACCCGATAGTTGCTCGCCTCGCTCAATACCGGCTTGATATCGACCTGACGGAACAGCTTGGTGGAGGAGACATCCTGCGACATCTCGGCCAGACGGATGGCGAGATAGGGGTCGCCGCTCTTGATGTTGATAAGCGGGCGAATAAGGTGAAGCGCTTCGGGGGTGGCATCGTAGCGGATCTCGCCAAAACGGTAGCGATGGCCCGATTCGAACAGAATAAAGATCTCCGCCGTCCCCTTGTCCGGGAACACCTTGACCTGACTCTTGCTCAGCTTGGCATCAAAGTAACCGCGGGCCAGCCCGAGGCTGCCCAGATCCGCCTTGATGGATTCATACTTGGCGTGGTTGAGGGGCTCCCCCTCTTTGAGGGGCAACTTGTCCAGCAGGGCGCTGTAAAGCTCGTCGCTACCCGCATCCCCCTCCAGCAGAATATCGAGGCGGGAGACGATGACCGGCTCCCCCTTGTCCACCTCAATCACCACTTTGGACGGGGTTTTCTTATCGCGACTCAGGGTGATTTTCGGCTGGTAGTAGCCATAAACCTGCAGCGCCTTTTGCACGCTCTCGGTGATTTTGGCGCGGGCCGGGCGGTATTGCCGCTCCTGATAGACTGGCAGGGCATTGAGGTAGGCTTCGACGTTATCCTTGTTCTCCCCTTTCAACCCCTTGACCTGATAGGTGAGCTTGGCGGCAAACGCGGGCGAAGCCAGCAGCGACAGCAACAGGCCCACCCCCAGTACCCGCAGGCCGCGGCGAAAGGCAGAGCCAGACAGTGAACGCCCTGCCAGCAGGGATGAAATGCATCCTGTCAAAGGTCAATATTCCTGAATCTGTGGTGAAGGAAACCAGCGCCCTTTCGGGCCAAACCCGAATGCGGCGCAGCACGCCATGCCGTGCATGGCCGTGACACAAAAATGCGCGCCAGAAAAATGGCGAACCTTATCCTAACATAGGCATCGGCCAGCGACAGCGCGGCGCCATTGGCAAATTCACCATATCTTTTAAGAGGTTGACCACAAATCACACATTTTGCTGGCAATGACGCCGCCCGCTTTCCCGATGGAAGCGAATTGATCTGCCCTGAATAAGGCTCACCCCACCATCAGGCACCATTTGTCACCTCTCCTCCTCTCTTTGCAACCAGAAACCCACCACGACAGAGTTTGTCGGCATAGCCCCACCCTCACCGTTTAACAGGCCCGGCACACGCCAAAGCCCGCCGTAGCGGATGATTAAGAATTGCTCGTTCAGCACAATCGAATTATCCCGCTGCCTTTGCGAACGTCCCTCCCTCACACTTGAACCATCAACTGAAGGAGACACATCATGCATGCACGTAGCGAACAGATGGCTGACTATATTGCCGATCGTCTCGAGTTCATCACCTTCCTCGCCTGTTGCAGCGCCCTGCTGGCCCTGCTGACCGGCATGAGTGGCCAGCAGGCGCTGGCCTTTACCGCCCTGAACCTGCCGTTTGGCCTCGGCATTTTGCTGGCGATGGCGCTGCTGGCCCCCCTGCCCGTCCACTTGCGGCTGCCGGGCATCACCTTGCTGCTGGCAGGTTGCGCCCTGATGACCCTGCAACTGGGGGGTGAATGGCTCAATCCGCTGGCCATCTGGAGCCTCTACGCCCTGCTCGGGCTGGAGATCATCTGGCAAGCGCGCCTCCGCGCCATGCTGGCCACCCGCGCTCGCCAATAACAGGGCTGACGAGCGCCGGTAAATGGCGGGCTGTGATGGCTGACGCCGGTGGCAAATTGGGGTACTCTTGCGCCCCGATTTGCTACCACCCTTGGCGTTAACAACCTTCGCCATCACTCCCTGGAGCGCCCCGATGAAAAAAGCCTGTGCCCAGCACATTCTGGTCAAGACCGAAAAACAGTGTCTGGAGATCAAGGAGAAGATCGAGAAGGGAGCCGACTTCGGCCAGATGGCCAAGCGCTTCTCTACCTGTCCCTCAGGCAAGCGTTTTGGCGATTTGGGAGAATTTTCCAAGGGAGATATGGTGAAAGCATTTGACGATGCCGTCTTCAAGGGTGAACTGCTCAAGGTGCTGGGGCCGGTGCGCACCAAGTTCGGCTTTCATCTGATCAAAGTGCTCTATCGCAACTAAGTCATCGCAACTGACCATCTTCTCGGTGAAGCTCACCTCAGGCGGGCTTCACCGACCTCTGCATCTCCCTCGCAAAACTGACCAAAACCACGCCAAACTCTCATCAATTTACTAACGTTATCAGGTAATTAAGTTTATCCTTCTCGGCATTGTCCACATTCGACGATGGATCCCGTGCTATGCCCCGCTCTTGCTTGTGGCCCCTGCTGGCCTGGTTACTCCCGCTCGCTGGCGCCCTCGGCAGCCGCTTTCATCTCTGGCCCTGGTGGATCGGTTTTGCGATCTGTCTCGTCGGAGCCCTTGTCTCCCTGATCTTGCTGGTGCGCCTGCCCTGGAGCCGCAACCGCTTCGCCAGCGGCCTTGGCGTCTTGCCACTGCTGCTGCCGCTGACATTTGTGGCACAGGCGCTGCGCATGCCGCTGATCAACGATGTGAGCACAGATCCCTACAATCCCCCCCAGCTACGCTGGGCGGCAGAGCTCAGAACAGCGCAGGAGCTGCCAATTAATAACGCCCCGCTGAAAGCATTTGAAAGAAATCCCGGTCCTCTCTTTACCCATACCGCCCCCGAAGAGGTGGTCATCGAGGCTGAGGAGCTGATGCAGGAGCTGGGCTGGCAGGTACGACCCAGCCCGGATGGCCTGGATGCAGTGGTCACCACCGGCTGGTTCGGCTTTCAGGATGATGTGGCGCTGCGGGTGTTTGCCGGCCCCAAAGAGACTCGCATCGATATGCGATCAGCCTCCCGTCAGGGACAAAGCGATCTGGGCACCAACCGGGCGCGGATCGAGGATTTCCTGACCCGCCTGAACGAGCGGTTGGGCCAAGCCTACAAACCCAATTTGAAACCGTAAGTGTGAAACAACAAGAAGGTAACTGATGCGCGTTGAGGTCAAACCCGACCGGGAATATGCCTGGTTTATCCGCCCCTTTTTCTGGCTGCAAAAGCGCAACTATGGTCAGGTGCTTATTCCGGGCAAGTGCTGGGGCCGTTCGCCGCGCCTCTTTGCCGCCGTCGCCACCCTCTACGGGGTCATCAACCGCAAGCGCTCCCCCATCGATCCCGTGCTGCGCTCGCTGGTGACGGTGCGGGTCTCCCAGCTCAACTGGTGTCGTTTTTGCGTCGACATCAACGCCATGACCCTGGTAAAGAGAGCAGGTTCAAGCGAGAAGGTGGAGGCGCTAGCCAAGTGGCGCGAAAGCCCCTTGTTCGACGAGCGGGAGAAAGCAGTGCTCGACTACACCGAAGCGATGACTGGCCTCGATGGGGTGAGCGATGAACAGGCAGCCCGCCTCAAGCCCTGGTTCGATGACGATGCCATGGTGGAACTGACCGGCCTTATCGCCTTCCAGAACATGTCGGCCAAGTTCAACGCCGCCCTCGATATCGCGCCGCAGGGCTTCTGCCAGCTGCCGGTGCAGCCGGAACGCCCCGCCAAGCCCGACAGCAAGGACGCCTGATGAACCGGACCCGCCTGCTGCTTGCACTGGTGATGGGGGGCCTTATCGGCGCCTTTTTTGCCCTCGATCTCGGCCGTTACCTCACTCTGGACGCCTTGCAGGCCCAGCAGGCGGCAGTGGCGCAATGGGTCGACAGCCACTTTGTCTCGGCCAGCCTGCTGTTCGTGCTTATCTATGTGCTGAGCACAGCCCTCTCCCTGCCCGGCGCCAGCTTGCTCACCCTGGGTGGCAGCGCTGTGTTCGGCGTCGCCTGGGGGCTGCTGCTGGTCTCCTTCGCCAGCACCATAGGCGCAACCCTGGCCTTTCTCAGCGCCCGTTTTCTTCTGCGCGACTGGGTCACCGCCCGCTTTGGCGACAAGCTGGCCACCTTTCAGTCCGGCATGGCGAAGGAGGGGGCCTTCTATCTGCTCAGCCTGCGCCTCATCCCCATCTTCCCCTTCTTTCTGGTCAATCTGCTGATGGGGCTCACCCCCATCAGAGTCAGCACCTACTACTGGGTCAGCCAGCTTGGCATGCTGCCTGGCACCTTCGTCTATGTACTGGCGGGCAGCGAGCTTGGCCAGTTAACCAGCACCGGCAATATCCTCTCCCCCGGCCTGATGGTCGCGCTGACCCTGCTGGGGCTGATGCCATGGCTGGTCAAGAAATTGACCGCACACCTTGCCCAGCGGCGCCTGCTCACCCCCTACCGCAAACCCGCTCGCTACGACTACAACCTGCTGGTGATAGGTGCCGGTGCAGGTGGGCTGGTTACCAGCTATATCGCCGCAGCGGTGAAAGCCAAGGTGGCGCTCATCGAGAAGCACAAGATGGGGGGCGATTGCCTCAACAGCGGCTGCGTCCCCTCCAAGGCATTGATCCGAAGCGCCCGCTTTGCCGCAGAGCAGCGTAAAGCCGACGAGCTGGGCTTTAGCCCAAGCCACTCCCGCGCCGATTTTGCCGCCGTGATGGAGCGGGTGGCTGAGGTGATCAAGGAGGTCGAGCCACACGACTCCATCGAACGCTATCAAGGGCTTGGAGTGGAGTGCATCGAAGGGGAGGCGCGGCTGGTCTCCCCCTGGGAGGTAGAAGTGAACGGCCAGCGCCTTGCCAGCCGCCATATCGTTATCGCCACCGGCGCCCGGCCGCTGGTGCCCAAGCTGCCGGGGCTGGAACAGGTGCCTTACCTCACCTCGGATAGCCTCTGGCAGCTGCGCACCCCGCCGCGTCGCCTGCTGGTGCTGGGCGGTGGTCCTATCGGCTGCGAGCTGGCCCAGAGCTTCGCCCTGCTCGGCATTCCCGTGACCTTGGTGGAACTCTCGGAGCAACTGCTGCCCCGCGAAGATAGAGAGGTAGCCGACGCCCTAGCTGGGCAGATGAGCCGCGATGGCGTGCAGCTACTCACCGGCTGGCGCGCCGAACGAGCCGACTATCTGCCCGCCGCCGAGGGGGATCTCCCCATCCGGCTGCAACTGCGCCGGGGCGATGAGACACAGGTGGTGGAAGGGGATCAACTGCTGCTGGCACTGGGACGGGTCGCCAATGTGAGCGGCTTCGGACTCGAAGCGTTGGGGGTCGAGCTTGCCCCCCTCGGCACCATAGCGGTCGATGGTTTTCTTGCCACCAACTTCCCCAGCATACTGGCGGTGGGAGACGTAGCGGGCCCTTACCAGTTCACCCACTTTGCCGCCCATCAGGCCTGGTATGCGGCGGTCAATGCCCTGTTTGGTCAGTTCAAGCGCTTTCGGGCCGACTATCGGGTCATTCCGGCGGCCACCTACACCACGCCGGAGATTGCCCGGGTTGGCCTCAATCGCAAGGAGGCCGAGGCGCAGGGAATTCCCTTCGAGGCGACCCGCTTCGAGCTGGCCGAGCTGGACAGAGCCATTGCCGATGGGGAGCGCCACGGTTTTGTCGAGGTGCTGACCGTGCCGGGCAAGGATACTATCCTTGGCGCCACCATAGTGGGCACTCACGCCGGTGAGCGGATTGCCGAGTTCGTGCTCGCCATGCGTCACCGCCTCGGCCTAGGCAAGATCCTCGGCACCATTCACGCCTACCCCACCCTGATGGAGGGGAACAAATACGTGGCGGGTGAATGGAAACGGGCCCACCAGCCCACCCGGGTGCTGGCGTTGCTGGCCCGTTATCACCGCTGGCGCCGTGGCGCCTGACAATCAGGGAAACGTTTATGCTCAAGCCATTCTCACAACTCAACTCACAGCTCAAACAGCGGCTAAATGCCCTGCTGTGCGCCCTGCCACTGCTGGCCAGCGGCCCGCTGTTAGCCAGCTCTGATGACAACTGGCAACAGACCCTTGAGGAGGCGAAGGGGCAGACCGTCTACTTCAACGCCTGGGGCGGCAGCCCGGAGATCAACGCCTATCTGGTGTGGGCCGGGCAGGAGCTGGCGCGCGACTATCAGGTCAAGCTGGTACAGGTAAAGGTGGATGACATCGCCCAGAGCGTCAGCCAGTTGCTGGCCAACAAGCAGGCGGGCAAGCAAGCTGGCGGCCCCATCGACCTGCTCTGGGTCAACGGCGAGAACTTCAAGGCGCTCAAGGAGCAGGGGCTGCTCGGCGCTCCCTTTACCGCCGAGCTGCCCAACATGGCGCATGTAGATAGCACTCTGCCGGTGAGTGAGGACTTCACCCTGCCGGTGGAAGGGCTTGAAGCCCCCTGGGGCATTGGCCAGCTCAATCTGATGGTCGACACCGAGGAGGTCGCCAGAGCGCCCACCTCGGCAACAGCCCTGCTGGCGTGGGTCAAGGCCCATCCCGGTCGCTTCACCTATCCCAAGCCGCCCCAGTTCCATGGCTCCAGTTTTCTCAAGCAGATCCTGCTGGAGTTGACGCCAGACCCGGCCCCCCTCTATCGGGAAGCGACCGAGAGCGAGTTTACCCAACTCACCGCCCCGCTCTGGGCCTGGCTCGATGAGCTGCATCCGGCACTCTGGCGCAAGGGCAAACTGTTCCCCACCAGCGCCGCCGAAACCCGCCAGCTGCTTGATGATGACGAACTGGCCATGGCTATCAGCTTCAATCCGCAGGAGGCGCAGAGCGCTGCCCAGATTGGCGCCCTGCCCCCCAGTGTGGAAGCGGTCGCCATGGAGAAAGGGGCGCTCACCAACAGCCATTTTCTCGCCATCCCCTTCAACGCCAGTGCCCGTGCGGGTGCCAAGGTGGTGGCCAACTTCCTGCTGAGCCCGGCGGCGCAGGCACGAAAAGCCAATCCGGCCTTCTGGGGTGATCCCAGCGTGCTGCGGGCCGATGCCCTGCCTGACTCCGCCAAGGGGCAACCGGCACTGCGCTTCAAAGCGGTGGCCGAGCCTCACCCCAGCTGGCAGCTCAAGCTGGAAGCGGCCTGGGCCGAGCGTTACGGCCACTGATGAGTGCCACTGGTCACCCGCTTTCCCGCTCCCGACCGTGGCGCCGGTTGACACGCCACCCCAGTATGAATGTGGGGATGGCGGTCATTTATCTGGCGATCTTCGTCATCCCATTGCTGGCGGGACTGTGGCAACTGCTGGCGGAGGGGATGACCGCCTCTCATCTTGCCTTGCTGCTGGCCCAGCCTGGCCTATGGCACTCAGCAGCGCTGAGTCTGTGGATTGGCACCGCCTCGACCCTCGGCAGCCTGCTGATGACCGCCCTGCTGCTGGCCCACAGCGACAGTCGCGCTTTCGGCCTGCTCCGCCGCCTGCTCTCGCCCATGCTGGCCATGCCCCACGTCGCCTTTGCCATCGGTTTTGCCTTTCTGCTCGCCCCCTCCGGCTGGCTGCTGCGCCTGCTCTCGCCGACCCTCACCGGATTTGAACTGCCCCCCGACTGGCAGACCATTCGCGACCCTCTGGGGCTTGGGCTGATTGCACTGCTCGTTTTCAAGGAGACCCCCTTTTTGCTGCTG
This sequence comes from Aeromonas sp. R10-2, assembly GCF_040908445.1. Classification (NCBI taxonomy): domain Bacteria; kingdom Pseudomonadati; phylum Pseudomonadota; class Gammaproteobacteria; order Aeromonadales; family Aeromonadaceae; genus Aeromonas; species Aeromonas sp. R10-2. Next base: position 181,292 of record NZ_JBFODS010000034.1, read on the forward strand.
ATGGCGATGGCCGCACAGCAACCCATCCAGCTGGCACGCCAGCAGTGGCTGGGAGCAAGCCTCGGTTTCAGTGCCCCCCAGATCTGGTGGCGCCTGCTGCTGCCCGCCCTCTGGCCTGCCCTGCGCCTGCCCATCTATGCGGTGGCAGCCTATGGAGTGGCGGTGGTGGATCTCGCCCAGCTGCTCGGGCCCGATGCCCCCGCCCCGCTGGCGGTGCGGTTGTGGCTCTGGTATCAGGACCCGGACCTGCTCTGGCGCGGCGCCACCGCCAGCGGCGCCCTGCTGCTGCTCGCCATCACGACGCTGCTCATCGCCCTGCTCAGATTACTGGAGTGGCTTCATAAAGAGGTGGGCAAAGGCTGCTGGCTCAATGGCAAACGGGCGGCGCCCCACTCCTTTGCCAACCGGCTCGCAGCAGGCTTTGCATTGACCCTGATCACCCTCAATCTGGTGGTGCTGGCGGCCCTGCTACTCTGGTCACTGGCGCGCCGATGGCCCTTTCCCGCCCTCTGGCCCAGCCAATGGAGCGGTCACTACTGGCTGGATCTGCTGCCAACCCTGCTGCCGCTGCTGACAACCAGCGCGCTGCTGGCGCTGGCGAGCGGCTTGCTGGCACTGGGAATGGCGGTGTGCAGTCTGGAGGCACAAGCCGGCCGCCGCCCCTGGCCGCTCTGGCTTATCTGCCTGCCGCTGTTGCTGCCACAGGCGAGCCTGCTGTTTGGTATCCGGCTCGGGCTGGACTGGCTTGCACATGACTCGATAAGCAGCATTGGCTGGGGCTGGGTGCTCTGGAGCCAGCTGCTGTTTGTCTTTCCCTATGTCTATCTCTGCCTGCACGGTCCCTATCGCCAGTTCGATCCTCGGATCACCCAAAGCGCTCTGCTGCTGGGGGCTACGCCATGGCGAGCCTGGTGGCAGGTGAAAGCGCCGCTGCTGGCGCGCCCGCTGCTGTTTGCCTTCGGCGTCGGGGCGGCGGTGAGTTTGGCCCAATACCTGCCGACCCTGCTGTTTGGCGCTGGCAGAGTGGTCACCATCACCACCGAAGCGGTGGCCATCGGCAGCGGCCTCAACCGGCGGCTGGCGGGGCTCTACGGCCTGCTGCAACTGCTGCTGCCGCTCGTTATCTACCTGCTGGCACTCTGGCTGCCAGCGCGGATCAATCCGGCGCTCAAGGGGGGCGGCTGACGATGAACTCTCATAATGGAAACAACCATATGCTGAGCACCACGCCTCTTCGACTTTACCTTGATGAAAATCTGCTGCTTTCGCTCCCTGCCCTGCAGGTGGCCCCCGGCGAGGTGTTGACCCTGATGGGCCCCAGCGGCTGCGGTAAAAGCTCCCTGCTGGCGGGGCTGGCTGGAGTACTACCGAGCGCGCAGACAGATAGCGGCCCGATCCGGCTGGAGGGGGAGATAAGGCTCGGCGAGCGGCTACTCAACGCCCTACCGCCGCAGGCGCGGCGCATCGGCATGCTGTTTCAGGATGACCTGCTGTTCGACCATCTGACGGTGGCGGAGAACCTGATGTTCGGCATGCCAGCGACCATCAAGGGAAAACACGCACGACGGGAAAAGGCACTGACCGCATTGGCACAAGTCGCGCTGGCGGATCAGGCTGACAAGCTGCCGCAGTTGCTGTCAGGGGGTCAGCGGGCGCGGGTCAGTCTGCTGCGGGCGCTGTTGGCGGAACCCGACGCCCTGCTGCTGGACGAGCCCTTCTCCCGCCTCGACAAGCCGCTGCGGGCTGCCTTTCGCGAGCTGGTGTTCGCGCAGCTCAAGGCGCTGGCCATCCCCGCTATTCTGGTGACCCACGATGCGGAAGACGCGCCGGGCACCATACTCAACCTCACCGAATGCCACTGTTAACCGAGGAGTGTTCACCTTGTTTGATCGCCATCTGATCCCCGTGATCCGCAGCCCTCTCACTCAGCTTGCCAAACCGCTCTGCCGCGCCGGGGTCAGTGCCAATCAAGTGAGCCTCACCGGCTTTGCCATCGGCATGCTGGCGCTACCGCTGCTGGCCTTTGGCTGCTATTCATGGGCACTCGCGGCCATCCTGCTCAACCGGCTGCTGGACGGGCTCGATGGCGCCGTGGCGCGGGAAACCGGCATCACCGATTGCGGCGGCTTTCTCGACATCACGCTGGATTTTATCTTCTACGCTGCCGTGGTGCTGGGCTTTGCCCTCGCCGCCCCTGCCAATGCGCTGCCCGCCGCCACCCTGCTGTTTGCCTTTATGGGCACCGGCTCGAGCTTTCTGGCATTTGCCATCATGGCGGGCAAGCGGGGGATCGACAATCCGGTCTACCACCACAAATCCCTCTACTATCTGGGCGGCCTCACCGAGGGGAGCGAAACCATCGCCCTCTTTGTGCTGATGTGCCTGTGGCCCACCGCCTTCGCCCCGCTCGCCTACGGCTTTGCAATGCTCTGCGCCATCACCACCCTGACCCGGCTCTGGAGCGGTTACCACACCCTGCGTCCCCCCCAGCCCTAAACAGCACAGCCCTCACAGAAGGGCTAATCCATCGCACGATGAATTGGCGGCAAGCAAGGCACACTGAACGCTTGCACGGGGATGACAATGTTTTACCATGACGGCACTTTTATCAGTCTCTTTGAGAACCCTATGCGTCGCCTTGCCTCTCTTCTCACTCTGTCGTTATTCCCCCTGCTCGGTGGCTGCAGCAGCGCCCCAGCACCAAAACCCGTGGTCGTCCCCCAGCCCAAGAGCGCCTTTATCAATCAGGCGCCATCGAGCAAACCCGTTTATACACAAGGGGTTAGCAAGGGGGACTTCGCCAATCGCCCCAACGTGGACAGATTTGTCCAGAAAATGGTCGAGAAGCACGGTTTTGACAACGCCCAGCTGCATCAGGTGCTGGCACAGGCAGAGCGTTACGACTGGATCATCCGCCTGATGGATGCCCAGGCGCCGACCACCGCGAAGCCCACCGGCCCGACCGGTGCCTGGAACCGCTATCGCGTCAAGTTCATCACCCCGGATAACGTACAGAACGGCGTCAACTTCTGGCGTGAATACGCAAGCGAGCTGAACCGGGCGGAGCAGATTTACGGGGTGCCGCCGGAGATCATCGTCGGCATTATCGGGGTCGAGACCCGCTGGGGCCGGGTGATGGGCAAGACCCGCATTCTGGATGCACTGGCCACCCTGGCGTTTGATTACCCGCGCCGCGCCGAGTTCTTCACGAGCGAATTGGAAGCCTTCCTGGTGATGACCCGCGACGAGGGGATGGATCCCACCGAACCCAAGGGCTCCTATGCGGGCGCCATGGGCTACGGCCAGTTTATGCCCTCCAGCTTCCAGCGCTATGCGGTGGACTTTGACGGCAACGGCCACACCAACCTGTGGGATCCGGTTGATTCCATCGGCAGCGTCGCCAACTACTTCAAGGCCCACGGCTGGGAGAAAGGCCAACCGGTGGCGGTGCGCGGTCAGGGCCAACTGCCCGGCTATGAGCATGGCTTTCAGACCCGCTACCCGGTCGCCACCCTGCACCGCGCAGGGCTGACCCCCACCAGCACCCTCGGCAACCACAGCGAGTCGAGCCTGCTGCGCCTCGATGTCGGCACCGGCTACCAATACTGGTACGGCCTACCCAACTTCTACACCATCACCCGTTACAACCACAGCACCCACTACGCCATGGCGGTGTGGCAGCTGGGGCTGGCGGTGAAAGAGGCCAAAGGCGGTTACTGAATCATTTGCTTATAAACGCGAGGCAGGCCTGTCCAGGCCCGCCTCGTCTGCACTCCACACGGCGCCTACTGGCACAGTGTCGGTTTAAAGCATCCCGGCCGCGGCCAGTCTGTCCAGCTCAGCGATCAGCTGGGTCGGCTCTGCGCGTTGGGTGTAGTCCACATTGACGAAGTGGTAGCGCACCACCCGATCCTGGCCAAGGATATACGTCGCCGGGACTGGCAAAGTAAAACTGTCATCCCCGTTGCTGGCCGGAATATCGATACCAAAACGCTCATAAATTGGGCGCAGCACCTCGGGCAGCTCGAATACCAACCCCAGCAAAGCCGACACCCGGTTGCCTTCATCGCTGAGCACAGTGATCGCCAGCTCGTTGGCGGTGAGAGTGTCCTGCGCGGTTGTTGGCATCTCGGGAGTCAAACCGAGGAGGGTGACTCCCCGTTTCACAAACTCGGGCAAAGCGATATTGAGTGCCTGCATCTCGAGATTGCAATAAGGACACCAACCACCTCGATAGATGTTGAGCACCACAGGCCCCTCAGCCAGATAGTGGGAGAGCGGGCGCACCACCCCGTGCTGATCGGGCAACGCAAAGTCAGGAAACTGATCGCCAGTGACAAATGCCCCTTGTCCCAGTCCGCTCGCCCGTAGCGCTTCTGTAGCCCCCTCCATCACCGCCAGTACATCACCAGGGACTTTAGTTCGCTTTATCGCATCGTACTCTTTGATTTTTTGCTCAAGTGTGGGCATCATTATCATCCTTTCTGTAGTGGTCACTACAATATCAAGCAAGCCACCAACACTGGTCAAGACATTTTTTAGTGATCACTACAGAAAGACAACGCAAGCAGGAATCGAAATGGCAAGACCGGCATCATTTGACAGAGAACAAGTTCTGGAGGTTGCCCTCAACAGCTTCTGGGAAACTGGCTTCAGCAACACTGGCATCGCCACACTCGTTGACAGAATGGGGTTGAAGCCCAGCAGCCTGTACGGCGCCTTCAGCTCTAAAGAGGGATTGTTTATCGAAGTGTTGCAGCGCTATTCAGCACAGAGTCTGGCGCAGATCGAACTGTTGTTGGCCTCGGCAGATTCTCCCCTAGCCGGTGTGCGAGCCCTGCTCGATGCTGTAGCTCGGGATGCCATAGCCAGCGAGGCACATCGTGGCTGCCTGCTGGTCAATACCCTGCTGGAAGTGGGGCGCCAAAATCCAACGATTCAGCATGAAGCCAGCGTTCACTTGGCCGAAGTGGAACAGCGGGTGGCCAATAACTTGCGCCAGGCACAAGCAGCTGGAGAGTTGGCCGCCGAGCGCGATATCGACACCCTCGCGGCTTTGTTGATGACCATGGTGTGGGGAATGCGCGTACTGGGTCGCACCCATCCACCTGCCGCCAAGGTACAGGCAGTGTTGGCCCAGATACAGGCCATGCTTTAAGCCACAGACCAGCAGCCCCTCGCACAATTCGTAGCCACCACAGAAAAACAGAGGAGCCGATTTGGCTCCTCTCTTCACCTTGTCTTTAGCCCGGGGACCCGGGCGCTGACGTGATGCGCGGCTTAAACACCAGCCTTGGCCAGCGCAGCAGAGACGATCTGCTGGGCTTCCTGCTGGATGAGGTCGAGGTGCGCGTCGCCCTTGAAGCTCTCCATGTAGATCTTGTAGATGGACTCGGTGCCGGAGGGGCGCGCCGCGAACCAGCCGTTCTCGGTCACTACCTTGAGACCGCCGATGGCGGCATCATTGCCCGGCGCCTTGGTCAGCTTGGCGATGATGGGCTCACCGGCCAGGGTGGAGGCTTCTACCAGCGCCGGATCCAGCTTGGAGAGCACCGCTTTCTGGGCACTGTTGGCCGGGGCGTCGATACGGCGATAGCTGGAGCGGCCAAACTTGGCTTCCAGTGCGTCGTAGTGGGCCTGCGGATCCTTGCCGGTCACCGCCAGAATTTCCGCCGCCAGCAGCGCCAGAATGAAACCATCCTTGTCGGTGGTCCAGACGGTGCCGTCTTTGCGCAGGAAAGAGGCGCCCGCGCTCTCCTCGCCACCAAAGCCGAACTCACCGCTGTAGAGGCCATCCACGAACCACTTGAAGCCGACCGGCACCTCTTTCAGGGTGCGGCCAATCTCACCGGCAACCCGGTCAATCATGGAAGAAGATACCAGCGTCTTGCCAACGGCTGCATCGGCAGACCAGCCGGTGCGGTGGGTAAACAGATACTGGATTGCCACTGCCAGGTAGTGGTTCGGGTTCATCAGGCCGGACTTGGTAACGATACCGTGACGGTCGTAGTCAGGGTCGTTGCCAAGGGCGATGTCGAACTTGTCTTTGAGGGCAATCAGGCTCGCCATGGCGAACGGGCTGGAGCAGTCCATCCGGATCTTGCCGTCTTTATCCAGGGTCATGAAGGAGAAGGTCGGGTCGACCTTGTAGTTCACCACCTCGATGTTCAGGCCGTAGGTCTTGGCGATAACGTCCCAGTAGGCAACGCCGGAGCCGCCCAGCGGATCGACACCGATCTTGATGCCCGCGTTCTTGATGGCGTCCATGTCCAGCACGTTCTTCAGATCATCCACATAAGGGGTGACATAGTCGTGCTCGACCACGAACGGGCTCTTGAGCGCTTCGGCGAACGGCATCCGCTTTACGCCGGCCAGACCCGCTTCCAGAATGGCGTTGGCACGGTCCTCCACCCACTTGGTGATCTCCCCTTCAGCAGGCCCACCGTGGGGCGGGTTGTATTTGAAGCCACCATCTTCCGGCGGGTTGTGGGACGGGGTGATCACCACACCGTCTGCCAGCGCGGCAGGCTTGCTGGCGTTGTAGCGCAGGATGGCGTGGGAGATGACCGGGGTCGGGGTAAAGCCCATACCGGCTTGAATGCGAGTTTCAACGCCGTTGGCCGCCAGCACTTCGACGGCGCTGGCAAAAGCGGATTCGGACAGGGCGTGGGTATCCATGCCGACAAACAGCGGGCCAGTGATGCCGGCCTGCTGGCGATACTCCACCAGGGCCTGGGTCACCGCCAGAATATGGGATTCGGAAAAGGCACTGTGCAGGGCGCTGCCGCGGTGGCCGGAGGTACCGAAGGCCACCCGCTGCTCGGGGCGGCTCATGTCCGGCTTGTTAAGGTAGTAGGCGCTGACCAGACGGGGAATATTGGTCAGGTCGCTTAAACGGGCCGGCTGACCGGCGTGGGAATGCTGAGCCATGGCGTTTTCCTTGCGTAATGGCGGCCTTGCCGGGCAAGGCCTGAGTCTTGAAGAATCGTTAAATTGCGCCACACACCTGCGCGATCACCTCTTCGCCATAGCCCATGCTGGCCATCAGCTGGGCCACCATGTTCTGCTTGCGGCTGGTGTTGGTGTTGGTGATCACCCAGAACGGGGTCTCCGGTACCGGCTTGGGCTTGGTGGTGCTGCCACTGGCACGCAGAGCCTCGGGATCCTGCGAGAAATAGACGCGCTTGCGCCCCTTGATTTCGGTGGCCTGGGTAAAGCCTTCCGGGTTATCCCGGTAGAGGGTACTCAGCACCAGCATAAAGCGGTTGATGGACTTCTCTTCTTTTTGCAGCTCACCGGAATCGAGCAGGGCTTGCAGCCCTTGTTGGGTGGCTACCGTACTGGGCTGCGCGACGGCAACGGGCTCGGCAACCGGCATACCTTGGTGAGCAGGCTGTTCCAGCAGACGGCGCAGGATATCGGAGGCACTTTCACCAATGTGCCGGGTCTGGCTGGCGATATAGAAGTAGAGATCGTCATCAAGCTCGATGGTTTTCATATGGATGCGCTGGACTCGTCGAAATTCGGATGCGGCGATTATACATAGGCAAACCCGACAGCCCAAGCAAGGGGCTGGCAGATGTACATGAATCTCATCGAGAATACGGCATAATAGCGTGCCAAGTGTGTGATCAGCCGCACTGATAGCCGATCCAGACGGGATTTTTTAGAAAAAAAACCACATAAAATCCCAATCCATTGGACGAAATCCTTTTCTTTCCAGTGCGTTAAATAAAACAGCGATACGCACCCACGACCGACAAGGTGTCATTTTGCAACAAAACAGCATATTGAACTTCAAGGAGCAGGGTCAGGGCCCGGCGGTCATTCTGATCCACGGCCTGTTTGGCAGCCTCGATAACCTCGGCCTGCTGGCCCGTGCCCTCTGCGAACAGTACCGGGTCATCAGCGTCGATCTGCGCAACCACGGCGCCTCCTTTCATAGCAGCGAGATGAGCTATCCGGCGCAAGCGGCCGACATTCTCGCGCTGATGGATCACCTTGAGCTTGATCAGGCGGCGATAGTAGGCCACTCGATGGGGGGCAAGGTAGGGATGCAGGTCACCAAGCTGGCGCCAGCGCGGGTAAGCCGTCTGGTCGTCGCCGACATGGCGCCGGTCGCCTATCCCCACTCCCGCCACCAGAATGTGTTCGCCGGACTCAACGCCACTCTGGCGGCACAGCCCCAGAGCCGCAGCGATGCAGAGCGCATTCTGGCCGAACATATCGAGATCGCCGGAGTGCGCCAGTTTCTGCTCAAATCCTTCGCCAGAGGCGAGCATGGCTGGGGTTGGCGCTTCAATGTGCCTGCTCTTGAGGAGAACTACGCCAACATCATGGGCTGGCCAGCGGATGAGCATCGCTTCGAGGGGCCAGTGCTCTTTATCAAGGGGGGGGATTCCGATTACATGCAGCCCCAATACAGCGAGACGGCACTGGCCCAATTCCCGGCGGCAAAGGTGCGTGTCATCGCGGGTACCGGCCACTGGTTGCACGCGGAAAAACCGGCTCTGTTCAACAAATTGGTTGTGGATTTCCTGTCGACAGGCGGTTAACAGTTTCAAATCCTTTGTGATATAGTGCGCCCGTCATAAGGAGTGTGCGCAATCCATGCTAAGTGAACATATCGACCTGATCGAAAGTTTGGGCCTCAAGTTATTCTTTGTGGCCATTTTCATATTGATTGGCCTGGCCATTCAGGACGTGCTCAAGCGCGGCAACGTGCCCCGTTTCGGTCGTTTTATCGTCTGGTTGGTACTGTTTCTGGGTTGTGCGGGTTTTGTCGCCAAGGGGCTGATCGAACTGGGCTGGGAAGGCTCAGGACTCGGCTAACTTATTTTCATCTGTGATGTATGGCCAAACAGCAAACTGATCGAACAACACTGGATCTGTTCGCAAATGAGAAGCGCCCCGGCAGGCCAAAGACCAATCCACTCCCCCGCGAGACCCAGCTCAAGATCAACAAGCGTAACCAGCTTAAGCGCGATCGGGAAAATGGGCTGAAGCGGGTAGAGTTAAAGGTGGAGGCCGAGTTGCTGGAGCGCCTGAACCAACTTGCGTTACAACAGAACATCAGCCGAGCCGAGCTGATCCAATCTATCCTGAAACAACAGATTGAGTCCGCCTTTGCGGTGGACATTGCAGTCTGAGCGTTGAGCATTAACACCAAATACGGGTAACTAAACACTATGGCAAGTGTAGGTCTGTTTTTTGGCAGCGATACCGGTAACACCGAAGCTGTCGCCAAGATGATCCAGAAAGAGCTGGGCAAAAACCTGATTGAAGTCCGTGACATCGCCAAGAGCAGCAAGGCCGACATCGAGAGCTTTGATCTGCTGATGTTCGGCATCCCGACTTGGTACTACGGCGAAGCCCAGGCCGACTGGGACGACTTCTTCCCCGATCTGGGCGAAATCGACTTCACCAACAAGCTGGTCGCCATCTTCGGTTGCGGTGATCAGGAAGACTATTCCGAGTACTTCCTCGACGCCATGGGTACCCTGCGTGACATCGTCGAAGCCAAAGGCGCCATCATCATCGGTCACTGGCCGACTGCCGGCTACGAGTTCGAAGCCTCCAAGGCGCTGGTCGATGACAAGCACTTTGTCGGTCTGGGTATCGATGAAGATCGCCAGCCGGAGCTGACCGCCGAGCGCGTCAAGGGCTGGTGCAAGCAGCTGCACGAAGAGATGTGCCTGGGCGAGCTGGAGTAATCCGCCTCCTCTCATACCTCTGACAACAAGGGCCCCGACGGGGCCCTTGTTGTATCTGCAAGTGGCGATGCTTGCCTTTATTCTCCCCTGTTATTCACCTCTGTGCTCCGGTTTGGCTCGCACATAGAGGGTGCGCTTGACCTGCGCCACCAGTTCGCCGCTCTTGTCCTGCACCGTCACCTCGAATTCGGGGAAGTGCTTGTTGCCACCTTCGGTCGCCGCCACGATTTCGGCCAGCTTGCCCTCGGTCAGGTTAAACTCGGCCACCAGCTTGCCCTTGCCCGGCTTGATGTAGTTGATACTGCCCGCCTTGTCCCAGACGTAGTAGCGATTCTTGAAGTAGCCCATCAGCATCAGCGGATAGATGGGGTCCGTCATGGCAAACATGCTGCCGCCAAACTGGGTGCGGTTGGCGTTCTTGTTCCACCAGCGGGATTTCAGGGTAACCCGGCAGTAGCGAAAGTCATCGCTCAGGGTCTCTATCTTGATACCGGCGCCCCAGAAAGGGGGCCAGGCGTTGAGTGCGCGGCGCACCCAGGCCGCATTGTCAAAAAGCCAATCCATGGATCTCATCCGACCAGAATATGAAAGTTACATCTTATCAACATCTGCCATGCCAGCAAGTCGGACGACACGATTGATTATTTCAATCCAACCGGCCCTTTATGGCTAAACCCCTTGAATTGCTGGGTTTATTTTTAGGGAGGCTACGACCTATAATGACAGGCCAAGCGAGTTCAAGGTTGCCATTCCTGCGGCAGTCCATCAGAATAACCCCACCTTCGAGAATGCGAATAAGTAGAATATGGCAGACAACAACCAAGCGTTAAAAAAGGCCGGGCTCAAGATCACCTTGCCCCGGGTCAAAATCCTGGAAATCCTGCAACAGCCGGATTGCCAGCACACCAGCGCCGAAGATCTCTATAAACGACTGATCGACCTGGGTGAAGAGATTGGTCTCGCTACCGTCTATCGCGTTCTCAACCAGTTTGATGATGCCGGTATCGTTACCCGTCACCACTTCGAAGGTGGCAAGTCGGTATTCGAGCTGGCCACTCAGGAGCACCACGACCACCTGGTTTGCCTTGACTGCGGCAAGGTGATCGAGTTCTCCGACGAAGTGATCGAACAGCGTCAGCGCGAGATCGCCAAGAAATTCAATATCCGTCTCACCAACCACAGCCTCTACCTCTACGGTCACTGTGCTACCGGTGAGTGCAAGCACGACGAATAAGTCGCCCGCGACTTGCAGATAACGGACAATAAAAAAGCCAGCATCAGCTGGCTTTTTTATTGTCCGGCGCAGGCCGCTGGCAGCACACAGGGCAGGGTCTCCCCTGCCCCATCGGCTTAGCCTTCTACCTTGCCCCAGGAGTCGCGCAGGGCAACGGTGCGGTTGAACACCAGATGCTCCGGGCTGGAGAGCTTGTTGTCGGCGCAGAAGTAACCTTCACGCTCGAACTGGTAAGCCTGCTCCGGCTTGGCGTCCTTCAGGGAAGCCTCGACACGGGCCCCCTCGATAATCACCAGGGATTCCGGATTCAGCGCGGCTTCGAAGTCATCCTCGGCGCCCGGGTTCGGCACCTTGAACAGACGATCGTAGAGACGCACTTCCGCTGGCAGGGAGTGAGTGGCGCTGACCCAGTGGATCACCCCTTTCACCTTGCGGCCATCGGCCGGATCCTTGCCCAAGGTCTCGGGGTCGTAGGAGCAGTAGATGCAGGTGACTTTGCCATCGGCATCTTTCTCGATGCGCTCGGCCTTGATCACATAGGCATTGCGCAGACGCACTTCCTTGCCCAGCACCAGACGCTTGAACTGCTTGTTAGCCTCTTCTTTGAAGTCCGCTTCGTCGATGAAGATTTCACGGGTGAAGTTCAGCTCGCGGGTACCCATCTCGGCATTGCTCGGGTGGGCCGGGGCCGTCAGCACTTCGTCGGCAGCCAGGTTCTCGATAACCACTTTCACCGGATGCAGCACGGCCATGGCGCGCGGCGCATTCTCGTTGAGGTCTTCACGGATGCAGGCTTCCAGCATGCTCATCTCGACGATATTGTCCTGCTTGGTGACGCCGATGCGCTTGCAGAACTCGCGGATGGAGGCCGGGGTGTAACCACGACGACGCAGACCGGAAACGGTCAGCATGCGCGGGTCGTCCCAACCATCGACGTGCTTCTCGGTCACCAGCAGGTTCAGCTTGCGCTTGGACATGACGGTGTATTCGAGGTTCAGACGAGAGAACTCGTACTGACGGGGGTGGCAGTCGATGGTGATGTTGTCCAGCACCCAGTCGTACAGACGACGGTTGTCCTGGAACTCCAGAGTGCAGATGGAGTGGGTGATCCCTTCCAGCGCGTCCGAGATGCAGTGAGTGAAGTCATACATCGGGTAGATGCACCACTTGTCACCGGTCTGGTGATGGTGGGCAAACTTGATACGGTAGATAACCGGATCACGCATCACCATGAAGGGAGATGCCATGTCGATCTTGGCGCGCAGGCAGGCGGTGCCTTCGGCGAACTCGCCGTTCTTCATCTTGGCAAACAGCGCCAGGTTCTCTTCCACACTGCGATCGCGGAACGGGCTGTTCTTGCCAGCTTCAGTCAGGGTGCCACGGTACTCGCGCATCTGCTCGGGCGTCAGCTCGTCCACATAGGCCAGACCCTTTTCAATCAGCTCGATGGCGTAGCCGTGCAGCTTGTCGAAATAGTCGGAGGAGTAGCAGATCTCGCCATTCCACTGGAAGCCGAGCCACTGTACGTCCTGCTTGATGGACTCTACGTACTCGATATCTTCCTTCACCGGGTTGGTGTCATCGAAACGCAGGTTGCACTGGCCCTGATAGTCGCGGGCGATGCCGAAGTTCAGGCAGATGGATTTGGCGTGGCCGATATGGAGATAACCGTTCGGCTCGGGCGGAAAACGGGTATGCACGCTGCTGTGCTTACCGCTGGCCAGATCTTCATCAATGATCTGACGAATAAAGTTAGTTGGGCTGTTCGCCTGACTCATGGCTCACCTCAAAAAAGCGTCACTGGCGGAAGTTGTGCCGGCTGGCACCCTCATCCCCCCGCCGTCAAGCCGGGTATGATCCCTTATTACGGGCGCTGTCTCAACCTGAATTTGGCACTTCCGGGCCATTTCCCGGCCATTGCACCGCTAAAAACGGCGTGGCTTGGCACATTGCACCCCAAATACATAAAAAAGCCCCGCACTAGGCGGGGCTGAAAGTGATGAAAAACACAAAACAGACAATTACACACAACAAAGGCTCACACGCACAGTCAACCTTTCCCAAACCCGATGCGCCATCGCCCTTGGGAAAGGCGGGTCTTGCGACCCACCTCATGTTAACGGTTGACTGCTATCAGTTCAGTTCGGTGACGCGGCTGGTGCGCTTGCCATCGAAGCTGGTGGTACGCAGGTAGACCTTGCCATTCACGCTCGGCTTGGCCGCGGCGTCATAGGCACTCCAGTTGGTACCGTCCAAGCTGTACTGGATGGGCAGACCCGGCAGATCCACGTTCGCTTCCAGCACACCGTTCACTACCTTGGCACCCGGTACGGAGAGGCGGTATTCAACACCGGCCTGATCCAGTTTCGGCAGCACGCGCTGACCCAGTACGTTGGCAAACTGGTTCCACTCTTTGTTGAGGGTGGCCTTGTTGACGAACTTGGTCTCGCCGGAGAACTCACGACCCTTCACATAGTTCAGCTCGAAGCCACCTTTGTGCCAGGCACGCTCGGCCACGGAGAAGATACGCGGGTAGACCATGTACTCGTACTGAGCATCAGTACGCACGGTTTCACTCCACTGCTGACCGGAGATCCCCTTGAACTTGACCGGATCCTGGTCACCCTTGGCCACGAAGGCGTTGCCGTCGCGGTCAACCGAAGTCTCGGCGTTCTGCGGCAGGTTTTCCGGGGCGAAGGCGAACACCTTGCGAGTGTCGTTGAAACGGGTAGCCCAGTAGTAGCCACGCTCGGCCGGGTGGACCTCGTTCGGGAAGTCGAAGTAGAGGTAATCCGGGTTGGACAGCACCACTTGGTAACCCTTGTGCGCCCACTTCATCGCTTCGTTGAAGCCACCCCAGTAGAGGGTTTCCCAGAAGTTGACACGGGTGTTGTCGGTGGCGAAGTCCTTGGCACCGCTGGCGTACTTCAGACCATCTTCCCATGCCTGCAGGGTAGAGAAACCGCGGTCTTTGACCATCTGGCCCACTTCTTTGGCGAAGTAAACCGGCAGCTCACCCACTTCCTTGATCTTGCCTTCGTCGATCATCTTCTGGCACATCGGAGACTTGCCAAACGGCTTGTCCTGCTTGCTGGAGTCGACGTTGCCTTTCCAGGCGACCAGCTCTTCTTTCTTGGTGACGGCCGGATCCTGATAGCCACCGCCCTGCATGATGTTCTTCGCCTCATCACCACCGTAGTGCCATGCGGTCAGCGGCTGACCGGCGGCCTGGTGCATCTGGGCAACTTCATCCATTACCTTGGCCACGAAGGTGGCAGCACCCGGCTGGCAAGGGTTGATGAAGGACATCTTGTCGTAGAACTGGACCGAGGTGACGTTGGAGGTGTCAGCCGGATCAGTCAGACGGAACTGGTTGGCTTCCGCTTCTTTGCCTTCCGCCATCAGACGCTTGTAGCGCGCTTCCATGGAGACCACGGCAGCACGGGCGTGGGCCGGCATGTTGATCTCGGGGATCACGGTCACACCGCGGGCCTTGGCATAACGCACCAGATCCACGTAGTCAGACTTGCTGTAGAAACCGGAACCCTGGTTGTCGCTGGTCGGGCCGGAACCCAGTTGCGGCATCAGGCACTTGGTTTCGGACTCGTCGTGGCAACGCTGGCTACCGACCTGAGTCAGCTCCGGCAGACCCGGGATCTCCAGACGCCAGCCTTCATCGTTGGTCAGACCAAGGTGCAGCACGTTGAGCTTCATGGCAGACATCTGGTCAACCAGCTTCTTCATGGTATCCAGACTGCGGAAGTGACGGGCCACGTCGGTCTGCATGCCACGGTATTCAAAGCGCGGCGCATCCTCGACGGTCATCGGGCTCACCAGCTTGTCATCAACACCCAGCAGGGAGATCAGGGATTGTGCACCCCAGAATGCCCCGTCGATGTCGCGACCCTGGATCACTGTGCCCTTCTGACCGATGGTCATGTCATAGCCTTCAGCCTGCTTGAGCTTGCTGCCGAGCTTGATGGTCACCGGGTAGCCGGTGTCGGAGAGGGTAACACCCAGCTTGGTCAGTTGAGCCTTCAGGGCCTCGGCGCGATCGCTCGGCAAGTCCAGGGCATTGAGTTTGATGGTAGAGAAGTCAACCTGCGGACCAGCTTTGACCACCTGCTTCATCGGGGTCGGCAGGATCTGGTTGTCAATCTTGCCAGCCGGCAGCAGGGTGCTGGTCTGGTTGGCCGCGAAGCGGGTCTCGCTGTTCATCAGGATGTTCTTGTCATCCTTGGTACGCTTCCAGCCATCAGCCGGCATCGGCTTCTCGTAGGTGCTGGCATCATTGATGTTGCTCATGCTGGCCAGTACTTTCGGCTCGGCACCTTCGCTGGCGACATACCAGTTCGGCATGATGTCAGATTCGAACAGTACCCAGTATTCCACCACCAGCGGCACTTCGACCGTGGCATCCTTGGCAAAGCCCTGGAACTTCTCGGTTGGCGTCAAACGATAGAGATCGCCGGTCAGGTGAGTGATGGTGAACTGGTCGTTATCCACACGCTGGATACGACGGATGGAGGAGACGTAGATGCTCCAGTCTTTGGAGGTGACGTCCGCACCGGTATTGGTCAGGTGCAACTTGGCAACGCCACAGCTCGCCCACTCGGAACCGAGCGCCTGGCAATCGAGGCCGGCACCGGCACCGTCGTTGGTGACCACTTCATACTTGACCACCAGGTTGTTGGCGAGGGAGTCGACCACGGCCTGCTTGGCGGCATCGGCTGCCTGGACCTGGCTGACGAAAACGGTAGACATGGCAATGGCTAACAGAGAATGTTTCAAGTTCATAACTGCTGCTCTCATTTGAAGTAAAGGTTGGATTTTCTTGGCTTTTTTATATGGGGCCCCTGAGCGGGGCCCTTAGTTATGTCAACAATGGACTTAGACTTGAGGTGAGCGAGTCGCTCGATTAACGCAGGGCTTTCATCTCACCGGCGATGATTTCGGCCAATGGGCCCAGAATCACCTGCAGGTTCTGCTCACCGAGTTTGACCACACCGGCCGCACCCAGGGCTTTCAGCTTGCGCTCATCGACGATGCTGCGGTCTTTCAGAGTCAGACGCAGACGGGTGATGCAGGCATCGATGGAGACCAGGTTCTCTTGACCACCCAGCACTTCCAGGTATTGCTTGGCCAGCTCGGTACGGTTGGTAGATTGAGCGGCAGCCGGAGCACTATCTTCGTCATCTTCACGACCCGGGGTTTTCAGGTTCAGCTTGGCAATCACTACGCGGAACACGGTGTAGTAGAGGCCGAAGAAGACCAGACCCTGAGGGATCAGCATGTACCAGTTGGTCGCCAGCGGGTTACGGCTGGAGAGCACCATATCCACCAGACCGGCACTGAAACCGAAACCGGCCATCCACTGCATGGAGGCAGCGATGAACACGGAGATACCGGTCAGTACGGCGTGGATGACATACAGTACCGGCGCCACGAACATGAAGGAGAACTCGAGCGGCTCGGTGACACCGGTGAAGAAGGAGGCAAAGGCAGCTGCGATCATGATGGAGGCAACTTTCTCTTTGTTCTCTTTCTTGGCGGAGTGGTAGATGGCCAGCGCAGCACCCGGCAGACCGAACATCATGATGGGGAAGAAGCCAGCCTGGTACATACCGACCACGCCTTTCACCTGCTCCAGGCTCTTGCCAGCGGCCAGAGCGGCATCGATGGTAGCCTGACCACCCAGGAAGTTCGGGATGTCGTTGATACCGGCCACGTTGAACCAGAACACGGAGTTCAGGGCGTGGTGCAGACCGATCGGGATCAGCAGACGGTTGAAGAAGGCGTAGATACCGGCACCGGTAGAGCCCAGGCTCACGATGGACTCACCGAAGGAGACCAGACCACCGTAGATTGCCGGCCATACGGCCATCAGGATGAAGGATACGACGATCATCACCACGGAGGTTACGATCGGTACCAGACGACGACCGGAGAAGAAGGAGAGTGCCTTGTGCAGCTCGACGCTGCTGAAGCGGTTGTACAGCTCAGCGGCGATAACACCACACAGGATACCCACGAACTGGTTGCTGATCTTGGCAAACGCGGCAGGAACCTGCTCCACCGGGATGCTCTTGATCTGGGCCACAGCGCCCGGGCTCAGCAGGGTGGTAACGACCAGGAAGCCGACCAGACCAGCCAGAGCAGCAGAACCGTCTTTATCCTTGGACATACCGTAAGCGACACCGACTGCGAACAGTACGGACATGTTATCGATAATGGCTGCGCCCGCTTTAATCAGGAAGGCAGCCAGCGCACTGTCACCACCCCAACCATTCGGGTCAATCCAGTAGCCAACCCCCATCAGGATCGCGGCGGCAGGCAATACCGCTACCGGCACCATCAGGGCACGGCCGATCTTTTGCAAATAACCGAGAATGTTCACGGTTCCTCTCCTTAGTTAATGTTTTTCTAGAAATTAAGTGCTTATCACGTTTGACGCATAAGCCATCAAGGCTTGATTGGCAGTCTAGGGCTTTTATTTCGCTGCGCAAATTAATAAACCGATAATCGTGATCGTTATCACCCAAACAAGATAAAGGTGGTGGATAGATGTGGCTTAGTTCGCAATCTTTATTTACGCTATAAAACAACTTGAATCCGTCTTAGCCAATTGCCACCGCCAAACCGGTCGCAACCCGACACAGAGGTATCCCATATGCGCCTGATCCCGTTGAAATCTGCCAGCCAAGTAGGCCTGTGGTCTGCTCGTTACATCGTTGACCGCATCAACGCGTTCAAGCCGACCAGCGATCGCCCTTTCGTACTGGGCCTGCCCACCGGTGGCACTCCGCTCAATACCTACAAGCGCCTGATCGAGTTGCACAAAGCCGGTGAAGTGAGCTTCCAGAATGTGGTCACCTTCAACATGGACGAGTACGTCGGCCTGTCGGAAGATCACCCGGAGAGCTACCACTGCTTCATGCACAACAACTTCTTCAGCCACATCGACATTCGTCCCGAAAACATCAACATCCTCAACGGCAATGCCGAGGATCTGGTGGCCGAGTGCAAGCGCTACGAAGACAAAATCAAGTCCTACGGCAAGATCCACCTGTTCATGGGTGGCGTGGGTAACGACGGCCACATCGCATTCAACGAGCCGGCCTCTTCCCTCTCCTCCCGCACCCGGGTCAAGACCCTGACCGAAGACACCCGTATCGCCAACTCCCGCTTCTTCGGTGGCGACATGGAGCAGGTGCCCAAACTGGCCCTGACCGTGGGTGTCGGCACCCTGATGGATGCGGAAGAGATCATGATCCTGGTCACCGGTCACGGCAAGGCACTGGCCCTGCAGGCCGCCGTAGAAGGCAGCGTCAACCACATGTGGACCATCTCCACCCTGCAACTGCATCCGAAGGGAATGATGGTGTGCGACGAGCCCTCCACCATGGAGCTCAAGGTCAAGACCGTTCGCTACTTCCAGCAGCTGGAAGCCGCCAACATCGGCCGTCTGTAAGGAGTCGCCATGTACGCATTGACCAACTGCACCCTCTACACCGGCAGCTGCGTGCTGACCGGCTACGGGGTGCTTATCGAGGGCGACAAGATTGTCGCCATCTCTCACCTGGCCGAACTGCCTGCGGGCATCGAGCAGATTGACCTCAAAGGCGCCAATCTGACCGCCGGTTTTATCGATGTGCAGCTCAACGGCTGTGGCGGGGTGATGTTCAACACCGAGATCACGGTCGAGACCCTGGCAACCATGCAGGCGGCCAACCTCAAATCCGGTACCACCAGCTTCCTGCCGACCCTGATCACCAGTCCGGATGCGGATATGAAGCAGGCCGTTGCGGTGACCCGCGACTACATGGCTGCACACCCCAACGAGGTGCTGGGCGTCCATCTGGAAGGGCCTTACACCAACCTCAAGCGCAAGGGGATCCACCCTGCCGCGCAAATTCGCCAGCCAGCGGACGAGATGATCGACTTCTTCTGCGCCAACGCGGATGCCATCACCAAAATCACCCTGGCTCCGGAGCGCAACGAGCCGGCCCATATCCGCCGTCTGGTGGAAGCGGGCATTCTGGTCTCGGCCGGTCACACTGCCGCCAGTTACGATCAGGCGATGGCCGGGTTCGATAACGGTATTCGCTTTGCGACCCACCTCTACAACGCCATGACTCCGACCCTCAACGGTCGCGAGCCGGGCGTCGTGGGCGCCATCTACGATCGCAAAGATGTCTACGCGGGCATCATCGTCGATGGCCACCATGTGCACTGGGCCAACGTGCGTCTGGCTCACAAGGCGCTGGGGGAGCGACTGGTGCTGGTCACCGATGCCACCGCGGCAGCCGGAGCGCCGGAAGGCTTTGAGAAATTTGATTTTTGTGGCACCACCGTCTTTTTACGCGATGGTCAGTGTGTCGACGAGAATGGTACACTCGGCGGTTCCTCCCTCACCATGATTGAGGGGGTGGAAAATCTGGTCAAGCAGGTCGGATTACCGCTCGATGAAGCACTGAGAATGGCCAGCCTCTACCCCGCTCGCGCCATTGGATGGGACTCACGTCTCGGTAGTATCCAGGTCGGTAAAGTAGCCAACCTCACTGTCTTCGATCAGGACTTCACGGTCCGTGGGACCGTGGTTAACGGACACTACACACAACAGTGACATCATGACTGGCGGACAAATAGCAAACGTAGATCTTATCAAGCAGGTCAACAGTGCAGCCGTGTATCGGCTCATCGACCTGCAAGGCCCCATCTCCCGGGTCAAGATTGCCGAGTTGAGTCAGCTGGCCCCGGCCAGCGTGACCAAAATAACCCGGCAACTGATCGAGCATGGCCTGATCAAGGAGACCTCTCCGCAAGCCTCAACCGGCGGGCGGCGTGCCATCTCCCTGACCACCATCAAACATCGCTTTCAGTTTGTCTCTGCCAAGCTGGGCCGCGGCTACCTGCAACTGAGTCTCTATGACCTCGATGGCAAGGAGCTCGACCAGCACGTCATTCAGGTGACCGAGATCGACCAGCAACCCGTGGTCGACATGCTGCTGCGGGAGATTGGCGCCTTTATCGATGCCAACCGCGAACGCTGTCGCAACCTCATCAGCATCGCGCTGACCATGCCGGGTCTGGTCAACCCGGAATCCGGCATGGTCATCTACACCCCCAAGTACCAGATCCGTAATCTGGGGTTGGCGAAGCTGCTTGAGAACCACTTCAACCTCCCCTGCTACGTGGGCAACGACACTCGCTCTCTGGCACTGGCCGAACACTTCTTCGGCGAGTCCCGCGACTGCATGGACTCCATTCTGGTGAGTGTTCACCAAGGGACGGGCTCCGGGATCATCACCAAGGGTCAGGTGTTCCTCGGTCAGAACCGCAACGTCGGCGAGATCGGCCATATTCAGGTCGAGCCGCTCGGCAAGCGCTGCCACTGTGGCAACTTCGGCTGCCTCGAGACCATCGCCTCCAACGAAGCGATCATCGACAAGGTGAAGGAGCTCATCAGCCGCGGCCACCAGAGCGCGCTGCAAGAGAAGCACATCACCATTCAGGAGGTGTGCAAGGCGGCGCTGGCAGGCGATGAACTGGCCCGCAGCGTCATCGAGAACGTGGGTGAGCATCTGGGACGAGCGGTGGCCATCACGGTCAACCTGTTCAACCCGCAGAAGGTACTGATCGCCGGCGAAATCACCGCCGCCGAAGAGATCCTCTTCCCGGCCATCCGTCGCTGTGTCGAGCATCAATCCCTGCCGAGCTTCCACCGTGGCCTGCCCATCGTGAAAGCCCGCTTCCAGAACCAGCCGACCTATGGCGGCTTTGCGCTGGTCAAGCGCGCCCTGCTGGAAGGGGATCTGCTGCAGATCATCATGGAGCAGAAGTAAGACACTGATCTTGCGAGATAACAAAACGGCAGCCAGTGGCTGCCGTTTTCTATTGTGTGCTTGCTGGCGGTTTAGCCCGCCCGACATGGCTTGAACAGATCCAGCTTGTTGTCGTACACACGGGTCTGCACATCCATGATCCCCAGTATGGAGTGGAACAGGTTATCGTGGGAGAAGCGCTGGCTGCTCGCCTCCGCCGCCAGGCAACCCATATCCAGCTGGCGATCGGCCTGTAACTGAGGCGAGAACCAAGTCAGCAGCGGCACCCGGGTCTGATCATCCGGCGCAAACTTGTAGGGCGTGCCGTGCAGATAGAGCCCCATGGCCCCAAGGGATTCGCCATGATCGGAGAGATAGACCAGCCCCACATCGTACTGGCTCTCCAGCGACTTGAGCTTGTCGATCAGTAGCCCCACCACCTTGTCGGTGTAGCGGATGGTGTTGTCATAGGTGTTGACCAGCTCTTCGTTGCTGCAGTTTTCAATGTCGCTACGCGGGCAGTCCGGCATAAAGACGCGCTCGCTGGCAGGGTAACGACGAAAATAGGTCGGACCATGGCTGCCCATCAGGTGAAAAGCCACCAACTTGTTGCCCTTCATGCCTGCAATCTGCTGATCCAGCCCCTCCAGCAACACCTCATCATAGCAAGACTCCCCCTGACAGAGCGCAGGATAGGATTTGGGAAGGATCTCGATGGTCGGCACATTGCGGCACACCCCTTTGCAGCCGCCATCGTTCTCTTTCCACAACACCGAGATCCCGGCATGTTGCAGCACATCGAGCAGGCCGTCACGGGAGCTGGCAAGCTGGTCATCGTAGCCACGGCGCGTGAGGTTGGAGAACATGCAGGGCACCGAAACGGCGGTTGCTGTACCGCAGGAGCGCACATCCCTGAACGACACCACTCCCTGCTCTTTTGCCGTAAAGCTGTTGGTCGCCTTGCCATACCCGTTAAGGGAGTAGTTCTGGCTGCGCGCCGTCTCCCCCACCACCAGGAACATCAAAGTCGGCTTGCTTCCCCGGGCCACCACCCTGGCATCGGTCCCCAACTGCTGGTAAGGGATCGGCGTGGCAAACAGCACATCCCGCCCATATTTGTAGAGGCCGTGCACATAGTTGGCGGGCACAATCTCTTTGGCCAGCGACTTGTTGTTGCGCCCGACCGAGGCGTAATCCTGATAGTAAAGTGACGCGACGCCCCCTATAAACAGCAGAGAGATAGCCAGTGCACCAGCCCGCCACGCCAACCCCTGATACCAGCGAGCCGGATAGCGGATCCGCAGCGACCAGAGCACCAGAACAGGCAGCAGCCCGGTCAGCAGAAACCAGAGTGCAACTGAGCCATTCAAATAGGCCCCCGCCTCACCACTGTTGGTCTCCACTATGTTCTGGATCATGCCTGCATCAAAGATGACGCCGTATTTGAGCATGGCGTAGCTGACGATGGAGCCAGTCAGAATGAGCACGGTAAAAAAGGGCTTGAGCACAAACCGGAACGTGAAGGGAATAAACACGGCATTGAGCGCCGCGATCAGCACCAGCGGGATCGAGATGGCAAATCCGGCTTTGACATGGGTCAGGGCGCTGAGCACCGTATAGAAATGCAAAAAGATTGGCCAATTCAGTACCAGGGCGAAAAAGAGTACCAGCAACAGATTGGTCTGCAGTACACCGAGAGTTACACGCATAAACAACTCCTACATACCGGCCTGCAGTGCAGCAGGCCGGCCAAGCCAACAAAAACGACGGGGCCAGCGTAGGAAGTAAAACTTAAGCGCGAATTAAGAGGAGAAGCACGGCGCTCGTGCGCCCCATCACAGCACGGGGTGCTCCGCTGCCCCGAAATGGATTTTTAGTTGTCTATCCATCGGATTTTGCTAGCTTGTTGAGTAGGCATTCACGAAATGCAGGTTAACCGATGGCACTGATCCAAGCCTCGATAGAGCAATTGAGAGTAGGCCACTATATCCATCTCCCCACGGGATGGACTAACCACCCGTTTATGTTCAATACCTTCAAGATCAAGGACCAGCAGCAACTCGACATTCTCCGTCATCTTGATCTCACCCTGCTGATGGTCGACCCCGACAAGAGCGATCTGCCCATCGAGCCGCTGCTGCGCGGCGATATCCCGGATGCCGGGCCTGACCTTGATGAGTTGGAAGAGCTGATTGCCTCGGGCCCGCCCCCCTTTGACGAAAAGGCCTTTCGCCGCTCCATGCGCGCCGCTGACAAAGCCTTTGGCCAATCCATGAGCGAGCTGCGCGATGCACTCGGGGCGCTGAACCTCAAACCGGATGAAGGGCTGGCCAATACCGCCCAGATCGTCCGCAATGCCGCCTTCACCCTCAGTCAGCATGAAGGGCCTCTCGGGCTCCACCTTATTCGCAGCCCCCACACCGATATCCTGCTGCAGCACAGCCTCAACGTCGCCTTTATCGCCATGCTGATGGCCCGCGAACTCGGCATGAACCCCATCGAGATTGAGGAGACGGGACTTGCGGGACTTATCCACGACATAGGTGAACTGAAAATTCCCAGCCAGATCACCCAAAAGCGTGGTGAGCTAAACAAGGCCGAGCAGAACTTCCTCAAGATGCATCCCCAGTACGGATTTGACATGCTGAACCAACTCAATGCCTTTGAGCCCAAAATTCGTCAGGTAGCCCATCTGCACCACGAACGGCTCGACGGCAGCGGTTATCCGCTGGGGATCAAGGGGGGGGAGATCCCGCCGCTGGCGCGGCTGATCGGACTGGTCGACTTCTACGACGAGCTGCTTCATCCCCGCAACAGTGGCACGCCGGCGGCACCGAGTCAGGCCATCAGCCAGCTCTACAAGTTATCCCAGAAGAAGTTCGACCAGAATCTGGTCAAGTTGCTAGTCAAGGTGCTGGGGGTCTACCCACCGGGCTCCCTGGTGAAACTCTCCGACGAGAGCATTGCGCTGGTGCTCTCTACCGAACCCACCATGCCCCTCAAGCCGAAGATCCTGCCCTATATCAAGGCCCAGCGGCCGGAAGCGGTCGCCATGATCGATCTGCGGGAAGATGAACGCACCATCAGTGCCTTTATCAAACAGGAGGAACTGGATGAGGGACAGCGGCAGTTCTTCAATCTGACCCGCCGCTTCTGTTACTACTTTGCATTCTGAGTTATCCCCAGAAGCTGGGGATAACTCATTGGACAAACCGGAATAATTGCACGAATCCCCACCAACAAGTTGCCATCTGATCATGTATAAAAAACGCCCAGCCAAGGGGCTGGGCGGAGCATGCCACCTCCGTGTGGCGTATCCAGCGGATACATTCATGCTCCATCCATCAATATCAACCCGCTGCCGCTTACACAAATATCAATTTAACATGCTGATTTAATATGGTTTTATCCACTTGTTCTGGCAAACTGGCGTCCCGTTGCGCCCAGTTGGGCCAACAGAACAAGATCCTGATCACACTTATTCACGGGCTGGCTATTTTTTCAGCTGGCTTATGAGGAGCGTTTTTTATGCAGTTGGTCCTCTCCTTGCTGCAACAGATGAGCGTCAGCCTGGTGATCGCCTATCTCTTCTCGAAAAGCCCGCTGCTGCGCCCGCTTGCCAACTATTCCGTGAGACTACCTCACAAGATACTGATATACATCATCTTTTCCAGCTTTTGTATCCTCGGCACCTATGTGGGCCTCGATATCGACGATGCCATCGCCAACACCCGGGCGGTCGGCGCCGTCTTGGGGGGATTATTGGGGGGGCCGCTGGTGGGCTTTCTGGTGGGGCTGACCGGCGGCCTGCACCGCTATACGCTGGGGGGATTTACCGATCTCGCCTGCGCCATCTCCACCACCTGTGAAGGGCTGCTCGGGGGCATAGCGCACTGGCGACTGATGCGCTCGGGGCGAACGGATGCCCTGTTTGAACCACGCATCGCCTTCTTTACCACCCTCTACGCCGAGATCATGCAGATGGTGATCATCCTGCTGGTGGCGACCCCGTTCGACAAATCCCTGCTGCTGGTACGCACCATCGCCACCCCGATGATTCTGGCCAACTCCTGCGGCGCGGCGCTCTTCATCAGCATGATCCGCGACCAGCAGCGGATGTATGAGAAGTTCTCCCGGGTTTTCTCCGCCAAGGCGCTCAATATCGCCAACCGCACAGTGGGGATCATGAGTCAGGGCTTTACCCCGGAGGCGAGCAACAAGATTGCCCGCATCATTCAGGAAGAGACCGGCGTGGGGGCTGTCGCCATCACGGACACCGAGCAGATCCTCGCCTTTATCGGCACCGGCGAAGATCACCATCTGCCGGGTACCCCCATTGCGTCAGCCATCACCATGCAGGCCATCGCCCAGAACAAGGTGCTGTTTGCCGATGGCAACAGCCAGCCCTATCGCTGCAGCCTCTCCTCCGCATGCCAGCTGGGCTCGGTGCTGGTGATCCCGCTGCAGGGGGACAAAGGAGTGATCGGCACCATCAAACTCTACGAGCCGAAGAAGCGGCTGTTTCTCAAGATCAACCACACCCTGGGGGAAGGGATTGCCAACCTGCTGTCACAACAGTTGCTGGCCGGCCGGCTGGAGCAACATCAGCGGCTGCTGGTGCAGTCCGAGTTGAAACTTATCCAGGCCCAGATCAACCCCCACTTTCTGTTCAACACCCTCAACACCATCAGTGCCATCACCCGGCGTGATCCGGACAAGGCGCGAGACCTTCTGCTGCATCTTTCGCTGTTCTTTCGCAAGAACCTCAAGCGACAGAGCGGCCTTGCGACCCTGCAGGAGGAGCAGGAGCACTGCCAATCCTATCTGGAGATCGAGCTGGCCCGCTTTGGCGATCGGCTGACGGTGATAAACGAGATCCCGCCCCATCTGGCCACACTGCGACTGCCCAGCTTCACCCTGCAACCGTTGATCGAGAATGCCATCAAGCACGGCATCTCGACTCTGCTGGAGCAGGGGCGTATTCGCCTCTGGACCGATGAGCATCCCACCAGCGTCACTATCCACGTGGAAGATAATGCAGGCACCTGGCAAGCACACCCCGCTGGCGACGGTTTGGGCATGACCATTGTCGATCGGCGACTGAAAAGCGCCTTTGGCGAGCGCTATGGCGTGACTATTGCCTGCGAGCCTGAACAATGGACCCGGGTCTCGTTCACCATCCCCAAGGAGCAACCATGATCCGCACCCTGATTGTCGATGACGAACACTATGCCCGCGAAGAGCTGAGGCAGCAGCTGGCCTGCGATCCTGCCATCGAGATCGTGGGGGAAGCGGCCAACGCCATCGAGGCGCTGCCGCTTATTCAGCGCCTCAAGCCTGATGTGGTGTTCCTCGATATCCAGATGCCCAAGCTGAGCGGCATGGAGCTGGTCGCCATGCTCGACCCCCTGCCCCGCATCGTCTTTGTCACCGCTTTTGACGAATATGCCATCCAGGCATTTGAAGAGAACGCCTTCGACTACCTGCTAAAACCGGTGGAGCCCGCCCGGCTCGCCAAGACCCTCGCTCGCCTCAAGCAGGATATCTCCCCGCAGCCCATCGAGCGGCTGGCCCCGACTATCGAACATATTCCGGGCTATCTGCACAATCGGGTCAGGCTGCTGCCCATCGCGCAGGTGGAGTATGCCTTCTCCGATCTGGGCGGGGTCCATGTGGCCTGTCAGGGCGAGCTGTTCCACACCCAGCTCACCCTCAAATCCCTGGAAGAAAAGAGCCCGCTGCTGCGCTGTCACCGCCAGTATCTGGTCTCCCCCAACGCCATCTTCGAGATCCGGCTGCTGGATAACCAGCTGGCAGAGATTGTCACCCCGAGCGGCGCCCGGGTGCCGGTCAGTCGTCGCTATCTCAAGGAGCTTAAAGATCAGCTGGGGCTGGACTGAGCCGCGGAGTGTGCGCCTGATCACAGCCGCCGACCGCTCGGCGCGCCAAAGCGCCGTTCGGGGAGTTTCACCTGCCAGTCAGGCGCAACCGTTTTAGACTCGCTCTGCACACTAAAAAATAACAATGCAGGAGCGTAGCAATGATCTGGTTCTTCCTCTGTGTCGGCTTACTTGTGGCCGGCTACTTCATATACGGCAAATTCATCGAACGGATATTCAGCCCGAAACCCGAGCTAAAAACCCCCGCCATCACCATGGCTGACGGGGTGGACTATGTCCCGATGTCGGACAAGAAAGTCTATCTGGTTCAACTGCTCAACATCGCAGGCGTTGGCCCCATCTTCGGCCCCATTCTGGGTGCCCTCTATGGCCCGGTCGCCATGCTCTGGATCGTCTTTGGCTGCATCTTCGCCGGTGCGGTACATGACTACTTCTCCGGCATGCTGTCGGTACGCGCCAAGGGGGCCTCGGTGCCAACCGTGGTCGGTGAGCATCTGGGCACCGCCGCCAAGCACTTCATGAACCTGTTTGCTGTGGTACTGCTGATGCTGGTGGGCGTGGTATTCGTGCTGAGCCCGGCAGGGCTGCTCGCCAACCTCACCTCCACCGATCTGGTCTACTGGATCGTGGCAATTTTTGCCTACTACATCCTCGCGACCATAGTCCCCATCGACAAGATCATCGGCCGCTTCTACCCCATCTTCGGGGCCCTGCTGGTCTTCATGTCGGTCGGCCTCATCGTTGGCCTGATCGCCTCCGGCAAAGGCTTCTACAACACCGGGATGGACTTCTCCAACCGGCACCCGACCGAACTGCCGCTGTGGCCGCTGCTCTTCATCACCATCGCCTGTGGCGCGGTATCGGGCTTCCACGCCACCCAGTCACCGCTGATGGCGCGCTGCATGCAGAACGAAAAATCCGGCCGCTTCATCTTCTACGGTGCAATGATCGGTGAAGGGATCATCGCCCTTATCTGGTGCACCCTGGGTCTCTCCTTCTACGACAGCACCGAAGCGCTCAACGCCACCATGGCCAACGGCGGCCCGGCAGCCGTGGTACACGAAGTCTCCACCAGCCTGCTCGGCACAGTCGGCGGCATTCTGGCCATCCTCGGCGTGGTGATCCTGCCCATCACCTCCGGTGACACCGCGTTTCGCAGTGCTCGCCTGATCGTGGCGGACTTCCTGAAGATGACCCAGAAACCGCTGGCCAAGCGTCTGCTGATCGCCATCCCCATGTTTATCCTTGGTTTCATCATCTCCAAGGCTGAGTTCGGGGTGATCTGGCGCTACTTCGGCTGGGCCAACCAGACCACCGCCGTCATCATGCTGTGGGCCGCTGCCGCCTACCTCATTAAAGAGGGCAAGCTGCACTGGATCTGCACCATTCCCGCCATGTTCATGACTGCTGTCGTGATTACCTATCTGGCCAACGCCCCCATCGGGTTCGGGCTGGAGATGGGGACCTCCACCATCATCGGCTTGACTGCAACGGCTGCCATTACCGTGGCCTTCCTGATGAAGTTCCGCCAGCCGCTGGTCAGCAGTACCAGCGAAGGGTAAAAACAGCAAAAAATGCAGCGAAAGCAGCACAAAAAAGGCGCCTGATGGCGCCTTTTTTAATGACAAAAAGACTAATAATGCAACTATTGAACGGCTTCAGCTTCAATACAGCGAATAGCTTTAAGATTCCGGGCGAACTGACGATAAATGTGTGATTCTTAATTGCTTTAGTGCTTGTTGGAACCAATGATTAAGCTGTGCGTCATGCCAGTGGAGGTTATAAATGGCCCTTGATTATTTTGCACTTGGTCTGCTCGTCTTTGTCGGGCTGGTCATTTTTTATGGAGTCATCGTTATCCACGATATTCCTTACGAGATTGCCAAACATCGGAATCACCCTCATCAGGATGCCATTCACGTGGCAGGTTGGGTCAGCCTGTTTACCCTGCATGTGCTGTGGCCCTTCCTCTGGATCTGGGCAACCATCTATCGCCCCGATCGCGGCTGGGGCTTTAGCCAGCGCCTGCAAAAAGATGAAGAGGAGCTGGCGGCCCTCAAGCAGGAGTTGGCGGATCTGAAGAGCCGTATCAACACTATCGAAGAGAGTGAGCAACAGGGATAAACCATGGACCTGCTACTGATCCTGACCTACACGGCGCTGTGTGTCGCCATATTCAAAATTTTCCGCATCCCGCTCAACAAGTGGACCGTCCCCACCGCAGCACTGGGCGGCGTGCTGCTCATCGGCACCCTGATCATGCTGATGAACTACAACCACCCCTACTCCGAGATGGCGCGTAACTACTACGTCTCCACCCCCATAGTGCCGCTGGTCAAGGGCCGGGTCGTTGAGGTTCCGGTGCAGGCCAACCAGCCGGTGAAAAAAGGGGATGTGCTGTTTCGCCTCGATGACGAGCCGTTTCGCCTGAAAGTGGATAGCCTCACCGCACGACTCGAGTCAAACCGCGAACACCTCAAATCGATCGAGGCGAGACTGCGCTCCGCCAGGCTGGACAGAGATCGCGCCAGCGACCTGATGCGCCGTGGCGTGGGCAAGCAACGTGACCTCGACGTCACCCAGGCCAACGTGGACGACATTGTGGCCCAGATTGACCAGCAGAAAGCCACCCTGAACGATCTGCAGGCCCAGCTGATGGAAGCCAAGTACCAGCAGTCACAAACCGTGGTCTATGCCCCGAGCGATGGCCATGTGGTGCAATTGGCCCTGCGCCCCGGCATGATCGCCACCCCCTTCATGTATCGTCCGGTGATGACCTTCATCCACAAGGATGACACCGCCTACGTCGGCTGGTTCTGGCAGAACAGCATGCAGCGACTGGCGGTGGGCGATGAGGCCGAAGTGGTGATCGATGGCGTACCCGGCAAAATCTTCAAAGGCAAGGTGACCGCCGTGGTTCCGGCCATTGCAGCCGGTAACGTGCAGGCCAACGCCGGTCTGCTGGATCAGACCACGGCGGTGCGTCCGGGTCGCCTGCCGGTAGTCATCTCCATTACCGACCCCGAGTGGGCCAAGTATCAGATGATTGCCGGTGCCAGCGGGCAGGCTGCGGTCTACACCCAGTACTTCCACCATGTATCTGTGATGCGCAAAGTGCTGCTGCGCATGGCAAGCTGGATGAACTACATCTTCCCGTTCCATTGATCAGCAACCAAGCACCCTGCGGGCCGGCATCATGCCGGCCCGCTGTTTTTGTGGCGGCAAGCACCCTATAATGGCGCCACCCTGCGCCGTACCATGCCAAAATGCCACGCCCCCATGTTCGTTCTCAGACCCTATCAGACCGACGCCGTCAACGCCGTGATCAGCCACTTTCGCAAACACCCGGATCCCGCCGTGGTAGTGCTGCCCACCGGGGCTGGCAAGAGCCTGGTGATCGCCGAGCTGGCCCGCAAGGCGCGTGGTCGGGTACTGGTGCTGGCCCACGTCAAGGAGCTGGTGGAGCAGAACCACGCCAAGTACGAGGCGTGGGGGCTCAAGGCCGACATCTTCGCCGCCGGTCTGGATCGCAAGGAGGCGAGCGCCCAGGTGGTGTTCGGCTCGGTGCAGTCGGTCGCCCGCAATCTGGATGCCTTCGACAGCGCCTTCTCGCTGCTCATCATCGACGAGTGCCATCGGGTCTCGCTCGATGATGACAGCCAGTACCATCAGGTGATCGACCATCTCAAGGCTGCCAATCCGGCCCTCAAGATCCTCGGCCTCACCGCCACCCCCTATCGGCTCGGGCTGGGCTGGATCTACCGGCGCCACTACCACGGCATGGTCAAAAGCCACGGCGAGCGGCTGTTCGGCGACTGCGTGTTCGAGCTGCCCCTGCGCTTTATGGTCAAAAACGGCTACCTGACCCCACCGCGCATGGTGGATGCCCCCATCGTCCACTACGACTTCAGCAAGTTGGTGGCGCGGGAGAACGGCCTCTTTAGCGAGGCGGATCTCAACGGCGAGCTCAAGCGCCAGCAGCGGGTCACCCCCCATATCCTGAGTCAGGTGCTGGAGTATGCCGCCGACCGGCAGGGGGTGATGATCTTCGCCGCCACCGTCGAACACGCCCGCGAAATTCACGGTCTGCTTGGCGCCAGGGGCCAGCTGGCGGCCCTTATCACCGGCGAGACACCGGGGCCGGAGCGCGATGCCCTCATCAACGCCTTCAAGGCGCGGGAGCTCAAGTTTCTGGTCAACGTGGCGGTGCTCACCACCGGCTTCGATGCCCCCCATGTCGATCTTATCGTGATGCTGCGCCCCACCGAGTCGGTCTCGCTCTATCAGCAGATCGTCGGGCGGGGCCTGCGCCTCTCGCCGGGCAAGGAGGATTGTCTGGTGCTCGACTATGCGGGCAACAACTTCAACCTGTTTGCCCCCGAAGTGGGGGAGCCCCGCCCCCACGCCGGTACCGAGCCGGTACAGGTGCCCTGCCCCGCCTGCGGTTTTGCCAACACCTTCTGGGGCAAGACCGACGAGGATGGCAAGGTGATCGAGCACTACGGCCGCCGCTGTCAGGGGCTGTTTGAAGATGATGAGGGTAACCGCGAGGAGTGTGATTTCCGCTTTCGCGCCAAGATCTGCCCCGGCTGCGGTGCGGAGAACGACATCGCCGCCCGCCGCTGCCAGAGCTGCGATCAGCTGTTGGTCGACCCTGACGACAAGCTCAAAGAGGCGCTCAATCTCAAGGATTGCATGGTGATCCGCTGCGCCGGTTTGACCCTCACAGCAGGGCGCGGCAAACAGGGTGAGCGGCTGGAGGTGACCTACCACGATGAGGATGGGCTGACCCTCAGTGAATACTTCGGATTTCACTCCCCGGGCGCACGGCGCTTGTTTCAACAGCACTTTGTGCGTCATCATTGGCCAGCCCCGGGGCTGGAGCCCGAATTTGCCACCCTGGCGAGCGTGCTGGCCGCGCAAAGCCAGTTCCGTCATCCGGATTTTGTCATCGCCCGCAAATCGGGTCGCTTCTGGCAGATAAAAGAGAAAATTTTTGATTATGAGGGTCGCTATCGCACCGCCAACTCGATGACATGATGGCGACCGGCATACATGGCATGAATTGCGTTATCCCGTCGATCCCGCATCGGCGGGTTGAATTATCAGGGTCGGCACCACTGCCGGGCCCTTCGTCACGTTAGAGGATGTTATGCAGCGGCTGTTGATTGGTTTTTGTGCTCTCTTTTCTTCTCTGGCGGCTCATGCCGCCCCGCTGACGCCCCCTCAGGGTGGCCAGTACGCCATCATGGTGCAGGGCAATAACGGCGTCGAGTTCGCCCGCCACGCCGATCAGATGATCGTCCCCGCCTCCACCATGAAGGTGCTCACCGCGCTGGCGGCCCGCCTCGAGCTGGGTGCCGACTTCCGCTTCGCCACTGACATTCAGGCCCAACCCGGTGCCAAACAGGGTGACACCATCAACGGCGATATCTGGATCAACTTCGTCGGCGACCCCACCCTCTCCCGGATGGATCTGCTGGCCCTGTTCAAACAGCTCGGCGTCACCAGCATCAATGGCAATGTCTACGTCAACACCGGCGCCTACAACGGCTACGAGCGCGGCAACGGCTGGTCGTGGGGGGATCAGACCCTCTGCTTCGCCGCTCCTGTCTCCTCGGTCATCATCGACAAGAACTGCGCCTACGGCACCATCACTGCCACCCAGATTGGCAAACCGGCGGTGGGCAATGTGGCTACCGGCGTCCCCATCGGCATCGGTGCCGACAACGTGGAAGTGATGAGCTATGGCGATATGGCGCGCCAGTTCTGCGCGCTGGAAGTGGACATGGCCAAGGGCAACTTCTACGAGCTCAAGGGCTGCATTACTCCGAACAAGGAGCCGCAGGGACTGCGTTTCGCCATTCACGATGTGGAAGCCTGGGGTTGGGACAACATCCGCTGGGCGATGAACCGTGCCGGTATCAAGCATGACGGCCTGCTGCGGGTCACCCACAAGGCCCCTGAGGGGGCTGAAACCCTCGGCACCCACTACTCGGTCTCCCTGCCGGTGATGCTCGCCAAGATGCTGAAGAAATCGGACAACCTCTACGCCGACACCTTCCTCAAAACCGTGGGCCGTCACTACTACAACAAGCCGGGCAGCTATCGCAGTGGCACCATGGCAGTGCGCGCCATCCTGACCAAGAACGGCATCGATCTGGGCAACGCCACTCTGGCAGACGGCTCCGGTCTCTCCGCTCACAATCTCATCAGCGCCCGTCAGATGATGTCGGTGCTCAACTTCATCCAGAAAAATGATGCCGAACTTGGCCTGATCAAGCTGCTGCCAAGCTCCCAGGTGGATGGCACTCTGGCGTGGCGCCGCAGCGTCACAGCCCCCATGATGAAGAACAAGGTGCACGCCAAGACCGGCACCATCACCGGCACCTCCAATCTGGTGGGCTTTATAGACACGGCAGGCGGCCAGCGCAAGGCGTTCGTAATGTTCCAGCGTGGCCTGTCCCAAGATCCGGCCACCCATGAGCGCTACCGTGCCAGCAAGGCGCCGTGGCCCTGGACTGTCTTCGAGAAGGGGGTGCTGGAGAGCATCTATCAGCAGCAGCCGATCCAGATCGCCGATGAGAGCTGAGCCAATAGGCCCGCTCGAATCACGGTATCGATAATTTCGGCTTCAAGTCGCCACGAGGCAGGGCTATGCTGTTGCCTGCCTCATATCAACGGCCATACAAAAACGGCTTAAAAACGGAGAGAAAATATGTTTGCAGTGATTTTTGGTCGCCCGGGTTGCCCCTACTGTGTCCGTGCCGTACAGATCGCCGAGCAGCTGACCGAACAGCGCGATGACTTCAAATTCCGCTACGTGGATATCCATGCCGAAGGGATCACCAAAGAAGATCTGGCCAAGAGCGCCGGCAAGCCGGTCAATACCGTGCCGCAGATCTTCCTGGACGAGCAGCACATCGGTGGCTGCACCGATTTCGAAGCCTACGCCAAAGCGAATCTGGGTCTCTACCAGTAATGCCTGTGGGTCATCCCGAGCGGGTTGACCGTCAGATCGTATAAAAAATCCGGCGCCATCAGGCGCCGGATTTTTTTATGGGCAACACGCACACATCATTCCCGATCAGGGAGTCACAGACTGGGATCAGGGAGTCACAGACTGGGCGGCAAAGCGCGCAATGATGGGGTTGTGATCCGAACTGTCGGTGGCCGGTGAGCTCACCTCGACCAAATCCAGATTGCGGTAGTAGAGGTGATCCAGCGGGCGACCGAAGGCAGTGCGGCGCAAATCAGGCACCGGCACGGCCTCTTGCAGCCCCAGCTCGTCCACCAATTTGCTTAACCAGAACTGGCGCTTGTCACTCCAGGTGTTGAAATCACCGGCCAGGATCACCGGCCCCTGATGGCGGCGCACCAGCGCAGTCAAATCGTTGAGCTGCTCGCGGAAGGTCGCCATCCCCAGCTCGAAATTGACCGCATGGATATTGATCACCATGACGCCGTCAGGATCGCCCTGCAGCGGATAGAGGCTCACCAGCCCGGATTTGGGAATGCGCAGCAAAGGCTCGGGGGAGCGCACGCCACAGACGAACGCCTGCGGAGTCTTGGCCACCGTCATCACCCCGAACGACACGCCGCCCTGGGTGAAGGCTTGCAGCTGTTGCCACTGGAAATCACCGGCGCGCAGCCAGTCGAGCATATCGGGACGAGTGGCCGACTCTTGCAGCAGCACCAGATCCTGCCCCTTGGCATAACTGTCCATCCCTTCACGCCAGTTCTTACGCTGGCCCTTGTAGAGATTCCACACCGTCACCCCGAATTCACGGGGCAGCGCCGTGGTCGCCAACGCTACCAGCGGCGGACGCTGGCAGTCGAGTCCCGGCACAATCCCTTGAGCTGTGACCAGATGGTTCTGATCCGGCACCTCAAAACAGCCTACCAACCCCAGGGTCAGCAGGGAGGTGCCAAGAATGCGATAACTATTTTTCATTGGCTAACAACCGCCCGCCTTTGCTTTTTGTTGCGACCATCACAAACGTCATCCACGCCGACTAAGCTGATAGTCCCTGTTCCACCCAACCAGAAGGACCTTGTCTCATGGCGAAAGAACTTCGGTACAACGTGACGTTTTATGATCAACAAGGAAATTGTCATCAAGTGGAGCTGGCCACCGTCTATCAGATAAGACGGGACCCTCAATGCGATCTCTGCCTGTTTGACACCCTGCAATATGTGGGCTCGGAAGAGATGCTGGAACGCATGATACGGCAAAAAACCGGGCTTGAGCAGGAAATATCCATCATCAATG
Organism: Aeromonas sp. R10-2; assembly: GCF_040908445.1. Classification (NCBI taxonomy): domain Bacteria; kingdom Pseudomonadati; phylum Pseudomonadota; class Gammaproteobacteria; order Aeromonadales; family Aeromonadaceae; genus Aeromonas; species Aeromonas sp. R10-2. Next base: position 216,235 of record NZ_JBFODS010000034.1, read on the forward strand.
CCCGGCTGATTTAATCAGGCACTCACCGGAACCGGGCGGGATTTGCCCTGCTCGTCGATGGCGACATAGGTGAAGATCCCCTCGGTCACACAGTAACGCTGGGCATCATTTTCCCGCAGTACCGGCTTGACCCACACCTCCAGCTTGAGCTTCATGGAGCTGCGGCCGATCTTCATGCAGCGGCCGTAGCAGCAGACCACATCGCCCACCTTGACCGGACTGTGAAAGGTCATGCCTTCGACGGATACGGTACAAATACGTCCTTTTGCCAGCTCCTTGGCCATAATGCCCCCACCTATATCCATCTGGGACATGATCCAGCCACCAAAGATGTCGCCATTGGGGTTGGTATCGGCTGGCATTGCCAGGGTTCTCAGCAACAACTCCCCATCGGGGTGACGTTTTGTATCTACCATCATTACCGCCTCTCTCTCATGGATGGCGGCATGATAGGGGGCGATCACCCCCTTGGCAAACCTCAATTACCCGAGGCGGCGAGCTCGGCAAACCAGTGGGCCGGATCGGGCCAGCGATAGTTGAATCCCATCTGCTGGCAAATCAGCTGACCATCGATGGGCTGAAATTCACCGGCAGGCTCGATAAAGACCGGCACAGGCAGCCCCTGCTGGCGCGCAGCAAAGGGGTAAAACTGCTCGCGGCGCGGATGCACAGGCGCGCTCAGGTTGAACACATCCCCGTCCTTGCCCCGCTCCAGCAGCAACATACAAGCCGCCACCACATCGTCCAGATGAACCAGATTGACCGACTGGGCGCCGCCATCGAGCGTCTTGCCCGCCAGGAAACGGCCGGGATGGCGATCCGGACCATAAAGGCCGGAGGGGCGCACTATCATCACCGTCTCGAAACCGGCCGCCAGCACCGCCTGCTCCGCCGCCAGCATCCGCTCGCCACGGGCATGGCGCGGTTGGGGTTGTTCACCCTCCTGCTGCCCCGCGCCCCATACCGAGGTGGCGCTGACAAACAGCACCCGCCGGGTGCCATTCGCTTTGGCCAACGCGCAGGCCTTTGCCACCGCCTGCGGGTAGTCATCGGTCTTGCTGGGCGGCACACAGATCACCAGACTCTCGCTGGGGATGGGCCATGCATCCGACATATGGGCAGAAATCGTCAGCGGATGGGCGTTGATCCCCTCCCCCCGCAGATGGGCCGCCTTCTCGGCGCTGCTGACCGTCACCGCTACCGGCTTGCCTGCCGCCAGCAGGACCCGCGCCAGCGGCAGCCCGAGCCAACCCGCCCCCAGAATGCCGATCGTCCCGGCGAAATGTTGCTCTGTCATCGTCCCTTCTCCTGCTTGACGCTATTTGCCCCGCAGCTTACCTGCCTTGGTAGGAAAAGAAAGCCTTAGATTACAGATGGATAAAAGCCGCCAAAATGGAGCGTCTTATATTAAGTGTATGGAGATGGTATTCAAGTGTCAGGCCTCTATACCCCCTCACTTCATTTTTATTAATCTAGTTCCAGTTTTTCGCCATATATTAATACCCTGCCAAAATTTAAAGTCAAAAAATATAGTATTAACTGACATTACCACACACACATTTCATTAAATATTACTTTCCAAACACCCAAGTAGAGCGAGTTCTCACTTTACTCTTGGGAGCTACATAAGTTGGTCCTTTGAAGTTATTTTTGCACTTTCTGCAACTCCACAAGTCGTTATCCCCCCCCTGTAAACGAATCAATTTATGCTCATCATCAAAACAAGGTTGGCAAAAGGGCCCATCATCGTCTTGCCCCTCTTTCGGGAATTCAGATAATAAGTGCGACACTCATGGATGAATGGCGAGAGGTGACCAACTGCTGATTGGTGGTACCCTTCTGCTCGCCAAAGTAAAAGCAGTATCACCATGAGCTATCAGCAGTTGACCGAGGGGCAACGATACCAGTTATCGGTGCTTCGCGCACAGGGGATGTCCATCCTTGCCACCGCACGCGCCATTGGCGTTCATCGCTCCACCCTCTACCGGGAGCTGCGTCGTAACGCCGGGCCGCAGGGCTACCAGCCAGACAATGCGCATCAGCACGCCACCCACCGACGGGCCAGTGCGGCCAAATCTCGGCTATCTGCCGATGTCATCCAGTTTGTCGAGCTGACACTCGCCTGGTGGTGGAGCCCGGAGCAGATA